>CALGQU010000096.1 GCA_937959125.1 uncultured Croceitalea sp. | reverse complement strand
CGAATACTATAGCGACCAATTCTAAAGCTTCCATGAAAAAGCCTTATGTGATACTTATTTCCCTCGACGGTTTTCGTTGGGATTATGTGGATCGTTTCCAACCGCCTCATTTGCTCAGTTTCATCAAAAATGGGGTGCAAGCAAGTTCCCTTATCCCTGCTTTTCCTTCAAAAACCTTCCCCAACCATTATACGATCGCTACGGGCATGTATCCGGAAAACCATGGGATTATCGGGAATTCCTTTTTTAGCTATAAGAAAGACAAATTATACCGCCTTGGGAACAGGAAAACCGTGGAGGATGGCTCTTTTTATGGCGGCACGCCCATTTGGGTGGCTGCGGAAAAAGCAGGAATGGTATCCGCTAGCTATTTTTTTGTGGGCTCGGAAGCGGATATCCATGGGGTACGTCCCAGTTATTACTACACTTTTAATAACAGTGTTAAAAATGAGGTTAGGGTCCGGCAAGCTTTGGATTGGTTGGCCTTACCGGCAAAGAACAGACCGCACCTGATTACGATGTACTTTTCCGATATGGACAATACGGGGCATGATTTTGGTCCCGACAATGATGAAAAATTGAAATCGACTCTTTTTGATCTGGACCAACATTTGGGGAATTTATTTCAAGGCGTTGCCGCTACCGATTTGCTGGTCAATATTGTCATTGTTTCCGATCATGGGATGTCCCAAATCTCGGTTTCTAATTATATCGCTATAGAAACCCTCAAAAACGACGCGCTATATACTACCCTAAACAATGGTGCTCTGGTAAACATTCACCCCAAAGAAGGTGTTCCTTTGGATAGCATATATTCCTATTTAAAAGGTAAGGAAGACCATTTTAAGGTCTACCCGACCCAGAATACTCCTGGTTTTGAGTATACGCCTAAAAACAGGGATTGGGGAGCGTTTCAGGTGCTGCCGGATGTGGGTTACTATTTTGTTTCCTCCAAACGTTTGGAAAACTTAAAAAAGGGAGATAACAAAATTTTTGGCGTACATGGGTACGACCCAAATGAAAAAGACATGCACGGTATTTTTTATGCCCATGGTCCTGCCTTTAAAAACGGCTATACCGCTAAAGCCATGAAGAACATTCATATCTATCCTCTTTTATGTGAACTACTGGATTTAAAGATTCCTGATGACATCGATGGGGATTTTAGGGAAATACAGGAGGTATTGGAAAGGGAATGATGGGAAGGGCTACTACGTTGCGTTAAAAGCCAATTCTGTAATGAGGAATCTACAATTTCAAATCAAGTCTCATAGTCTTAATAACATGTATATGACAACATACAATTCCCGATTAGACCAGTAGCGGCTCTTTTTTCACGTCCTCCTACTTATCCCTATCTTTGTGGGGCTATTAAAAGAAGATGCAGCAGGTACATCAAAAAACACTTCAAGATTTAGAGTTTCCTACGGTTTTAGAACAATTGGCCGCACGCTGCAATACCGTTTTGGGCAAAGAAGCGGCCCTGCAACTTGCACCACTGTCCGATGTAGTTTATTTAAAGGTGGTTTTAGGCCAAACCTCGGAGTATTTGGCCTCTTTTGAGAACGACAACCGCATTCCCAACCATGGTTTTGATGACATCAACAAAGAACTCAAATTACTTAAGATCGAGAATACCACTTTGGAGCTTTCGGGCTTTAAACGGATAGGAATCCTTTGCACCCAGCTATCCGCCCATAAAAAATTCTTTAAAAAATTCAAGGAATACTACCCTTTGTTGTTTGAATATACCGAACAGTTTGAGGAGCAGACTTCCATTCCTGCCGCAATAGCCGATGTCATTGACAAGTTTGGTGAAATTAGGAACGACGCTTCCTTGGACCTCAAACACATTCGGCAACAAATTGGGCAGGTACAGGGAAAAATCAACCAAAGTTTTGGGGTTGCCATGACCCGCTATCAATCTTCGGAGTTTTTGGATGAAATCAAGGAGTCCGTCGTGGACAATCGTCGGGTATTGGCGGTAAAGGCTATGCATCGCAAAAAAGTACGGGGAACGGTACTGGGGACCTCTAAAACAGGTAGTATCGTTTACATTGTCCCAGAGACCACCTTGCAATACAGCCAAGAGTTGAGTCATCTGGAATTTGAGGAACGGGAGGAAATCCAACGGATCCTTAACCAATTGACGGATACCATTAGACCGCATCAAACCCTGCTCGGCAATTACCAGCATTATTTTACCCATATGGACATTACGGCTTCCAAAGCCAAATATGCTATGGAGCTCAATGCCATTTTGCCCAAAATATCGGAAGAACGCCGCTTGTTCTTGCGGGATGCCTATCACCCACTCCTCTATCTGAACAACAAACAGAAAAAGGAACATACCTGGCCGCAAACCATAGAATTGCATCAGAACAATCGGATTATCGTGATTTCTGGGCCCAATGCCGGGGGTAAAAGTATTACGTTAAAGACTATAGGCCTGTTGCAACTTATGTTGCAGAGCGGGCTTTTGATTCCCGTACATGAGCGCAGTTCGGTTTGCTTTTTTGATAAAATATTGACGGATATTGGGGACAACCAATCCATAGAGAACCACTTAAGTACGTATAGCTATCGTTTGAAGAACATGAACCAGTTCTTGAAAAAGTGCAACGACAAAACACTTTTTTTGATTGACGAGTTTGGTACGGGTTCCGATCCCGAACTGGGCGGTGCCCTAGCGGAGGCTTTTTTGGAGATTTTTTATGAACGTGGTGGGTATGGGGTCATTACCACGCATTACGCCAACCTAAAGCTTTTGGCCAATGAACTGCCACATGCCACCAATGCGAATATGCGTTTTGATAACAAAACCCTGCAGCCAACATTTCAGCTGATCTTAGGCGAAGCGGGAAGCTCCTTTACCTTTGAGGTCGCCCAGAAAAATGGCATCCCCTATTCCTTGATCAATAGGGCCAAAAAGAAGATTGACCGCGGCAAGGTGCGTTTTGATGCCACCATCTCCAAACTACAACGGGAACGGAACCGGATGGAAAAAACAGGGTCCCGTTTGCAGGATGAGGAAACCAAAGCACGGGAAGAAGCCAAACGTTTGGAAGAGTTGAACGCCAAGGTAAAATCCAAATTGGAAAATTACCAAGAGCAGTACGACCATAACCAACGTATGATTTATCTGGGCAATAAACTGAACGATGCCGCCGAAGCGTATTTTTTGAACAATAAAAAAAGGCCTTTGATTTCCGAATTACTTCGTATTGTGGAAACCGAAAATAGCAAGCGCAAGAAAACCACGGCGAAACAGGCCAAGGTTAAAAAGGCGCAGAAAAAGCAGGTGGCCCATGAGCTGGAGCAGAAAATTGTAAAGGTTAGGAAAGAAAAAGTCGCCAAAAAGAAAAAAGCGGTACAAGCGGAGAAAGCCAAACCAAGACCGGTCTTTAAAATTGGGGATCGTGTGCGTATGTTTGATGGCAGGGCCATTGGTAGCATTGATAAATTAGAGAAAAACAAGGCGGTTGTCAACTACGGCATGTTTACGACCAATGTAGGTGTGGAGCAATTGGAATTGGTGGAAGCAAAAAAATAAGGCTTGATTTTGGCCTAGCGTAAAACCGGGCCACGAAAATTATGGAACAGAACAAAAAAATTATCTTGTTTGATGGCGTTTGCAACCTCTGCAATACTGTGGTACAGTTTGTAATCAAGCGGGATACTACAGATAGTTTTCGGTTTGCAGCGCTTCAGAGCGATATAGGGATACAACTCACTTCTGAACGGGGTATAGACACCTCCAAGGTGGATTCCATTGTTTTAATAGACCCTAAAGTGGCCTATTATATCAAAGCCGATGCGGCTTTGGAAATTGGAAAGGCTTTAAAAGGCTATCGTACCCTTTCTAGGTTATTGAGCGTCCTTCCAAAAGGGTTAAAAGATATCGTATACGATTTTGTCGCACGTAATCGGTACCGTTGGTACGGTAAACAAGAGGCTTGTATGGTGCCAACTCCAGAGTTGCAGGGGAAGTTTTTGGGGTAAAGCTTTATACTGTCCTTAATAGTTCATTTTTTAAATCATCATGCCAAATTTCATAAGCATTTTTAGAATAGTAGGTTGTCATTCAATCTTAATACGAAATTGACAACTGTAATTGCTAAAAGATTGGTTAGCATATGCAGTAAGATTCCATTTAGCAATCCACCTGATTTTTTTACGTAATGCCCAGTGATTATCCCAAAAACAAAGTAGTATAGGAACAATT
>CALGQU010000095.1 GCA_937959125.1 uncultured Croceitalea sp. | reverse complement strand
ACGACAAGAATAATTTCTCCAATTGCATAAATCAGGTACTTACTGAATTTATTTTCAGAGAGTAGTTTTTGTCTAATTTTTCTAAAGAATTTTATCATTGGTTAACAGTTTGTCATAATGAAGCACAACACATAAATAACATGGTATTTACGTTGGTTAAGACTAAAGTACCAATTATTTGCCAATACCTAAAAAATAAGAGGTTCCCAGTAATCTATATATCAGGCATTTTGTATAACAAAATCGTATATTTGTTTAATGTGTTATACAAAATGCCCGTATGAATTTTTCTAACTATACCTATGAATGCTGTACGCATAGGGGCAAGAAAGTCATATTGATAAAGTTCCGGTATGATATGGCCCTAAAAAGAGCCTTGCAAAAACGCTTTCCATCGGCAAAATGGAGTGCTTCAAAAAAATCATGGTATTTGCCAGACCTCCCAACAGTACGGGAACAACTACAAATGAAGCAGGCAGACGTCATCGCGCAAAAATCAGAAAAGATACATCCGGTAAATACACGGGCATATCTTGCTTTGCATCAACAACTTCAACTAAAGGCATACAGTCCTAGTACCATTCGTGTCTACCTAGCAGAATTTGCCCATTTATTGTATTTGTTAGATGACTATCCTGTAGAAAACCTTAATGCAAAACGTTTAAAAGATTACTTTTTGTATTGCCTTCAAAAGGAAAAAATGAAGGAGCGTAAGCTAAACGGCAAAATAAATGCCATCAAATTTTATTTTGAACAGGTTTTGCACAGACCGCGTATGTTTTTTGATATTCCCCGCCCTAAAAAACCGATAAGGCTTCCTAAAATGTTGAGTAAAACGGAGGTAAAGCGGCTCTTAAATGCAACTAAAAACCTAAAACACCAAATAGGGTTAAAGCTAGCTTACGGTATGGGATTACGTGTTTCTGAAGTGGTCAATTTAAAAATGAACCATATTGACAGTAAGCGAATGGTAGTGCATATTGTAGGTGCCAAGGGAAAGAAAGACCGTTATGTTCCTTTACCGATATCTCTGCTGCCCTTGCTGCGGGAATATTATAAAATCTATAAGCCAAAGGAGTACCTGTTAGAAGGGCAATATGGTGGGGCGTATGCAAAAAGCAGCTTACAACAGGTTTTTAAGAAGGCAATGATAAAAGCGGGCATTAAAAAGGCTATTGGCATTCATGGCCTCCGCCATAGCTATGCAACCCATTTGTTGGAATCTGGGGCGGATATGCGGTTTATACAAGAGCTTCTTGGGCATAATTCCATTAAGACCACACAGGTATACACCAAGGTCACCCCTAGAAGTATTAGTAAAATAGCCAGTCCATTGGATTCACTATAGGCAGTAACAAATGTCCTATTTGTGCATATCAACTCTTCTGCTCCTTATTAAAATACACCAGGTAGTAGTACATCTGGCGTTCCTCATCCCAACCTTTTTCTACAAAACGCTCCGCAGATTCCGGATTGATAAAGTCCATCTTTATTTGGATGTTGGTATCCAGGTTGATCACGTTTTTGATCTTCTTTCGGGCATCGGAAACGGCCTTATTGGCAATATCAAAATTGCTGACGTCCTCAATACTGTACTTTGGGCCTTTTTCTACCTTGTAGTGTTTGAACTCCGGAATAAGCTCCGGATTTTCCATGACCTCGTTTAAAAAACTACTTTCCTCAAAGGCATCGTTTTTGGCAAAATGGTTCACGGCCCTGTTCATAAACAAGACTTCTTGCTGTTTGTCCTCTGCCGGCAAGACCACATCTTTGGCAAAATTCTGGCAGAATTTTAAGTAGTTTTTGGTATAAAAATTTTCATCGGTTAGGGGTTCCAGGCCCAAAAAGTTCTCCAACCAATATTTGGCATCATAGCGGTTGCTGTCCACGGAAAGTACTTTATAGCCTTCTTCCTTGTCCACATCAAAAATAAGGCAACCCTTGTCCAGTTTATTGATGTTGATGCCCTGCTGTATAATGATGTCCAGATTCTGCCCTTGCTCTTCAAACTGCAAAAAATCGTGCTGCAACTCGCTTTTAAAAATACCCAAGGCCTGTGTCTTTTTATTGTCCACCACCATATCGGAAAAATGGACCACATAGACCTCCCCACTTTTTATATGGGGATGGTTGGACTGTTCATACAAATGCGAAGCAATGGTTTTGGATAGGGCATGGGCTTTGGAGGGTTCCGTAAAAATACCCGACGCCGCTTTAAAGATTTCATTGAACTCCACATCCACCTCATTGGAAAGCTTAAAATAGTTTTCCTCCTTTTCCCTAAACGGTTTAAAAAA
Source organism: uncultured Croceitalea sp. (assembly GCA_937959125.1). Classification (GTDB taxonomy): domain Bacteria; phylum Bacteroidota; class Bacteroidia; order Flavobacteriales; family Flavobacteriaceae; genus Croceitalea. The sequence goes on along the minus strand of CALGQU010000095.1, from coordinate 22,466 downwards.
ATACTCTTTGAGCAGCCCGGCGATCTCATCATTTAAACCATAGGGTTCCGCAGAGATAAAAATAGGTTCGTTTTTATTCTTATTACCAACGCGGTGTAACGAAAGACTCTCTATTTGGGCAGGGTAAAGGTTTAGCATTTTTTAGTATTGAAGTTTGTGTTTTGAAGTTTGAACTTTGTGTTTCGTTTTTTCCGATTTCTATTTTTGCGCTTATTCTGGAATTCGCCAACGCCTATTTTAGTTGCCCCTTATTGGTTTTGCGTTATCGGTTTTTTAATTTTCTACTGTCCACTGTCTTAGTTCCAATTTTCATCAAAATCCAGGTCGTCATAATTTCCAAAACGGTCATCAAAATCAATGGAGGGTTTGGATTCAAATTTTTTCTCTGGCGGTGAATCCGGCAGTTCCCCAAAACTAAAAAGTACGTTAGGGTAGGTACGACCGTCTTCTTTCTCCACAATATCCGCCAGCTCTACAAAAAAGGTCCACATATTGAAAAAGTCGTAAACGTAGATGAGTTTTGGTGATTTTTTTGTGAGGACGTCACTAAGATGTACGCTATGCATCAAACGGGTATCCCCGGGATGTTCCCCCATATCGAACAGGGCAATTTCCTCATCCTGGTTCCATTCCAGGTCGCAGGTATAAAAGGAAGCCATCTCATTGCCCAGAAAGCCAAAAGCTTGGGTAATGGCATTATGGAACTCTTCCAGGGTATTGTGGGCCTCCAACTCCAAATCCCTAAAAATATCATCCTCAGCATCAAGAATTATCCTGATTTTATAAACCATCAACAAAATTTTTGAGTAGAGGCAAAGTTACAAAGATTTATAACGCCGTACAGCTTTTGATACTTCTAAAACCAAATAGGACTGCACCCCAAAAAGAAGGCTTGCCAGTACTAAATGTAGCGGTTGGGTACCCCATGGAAAATCCAAATAATACATGGCAATACCACTCAATATTTCCAAAAGGATAAGCAGTGCTACCCATTTTATCTTAGTGTAGCCAAGGCTATTTTTTCCAATAGTGTAGAACAGGTAGGCGTTCAATAAGAATACTGCTATGGAAAAAGATCGGTGTATATAAAACTGCAGGTTGGGGTACTGCAGCCAAAGTGCCTGTTGATGTTCCCCTACCAAATCTATTTGCCCGTCCACAAATTGCCGTACTTGAGTGCCCAATACTATTTGTACCAAGGTTAGCAAAAGGGCCCATACCATTGCTGTTTGTAGGTATTTTTGGGTTTGGTGGTTTTCTACACTAGGATCGGCCTTAAAAATGAGATACAAGAGTAGGGCTACAATGACCAAGGCCATGACCATATGTACCGTAATTTTCACGGGTTCTAAAACGGAATATACTACCGTAGCCCCTAACCACGCCTGGAACCCCATACCTAAGACTACCAACCAAGAGAGTAGGGTGATAGGTTTCTGTGTTCTCCAAAACTTAAGGGAATATATGGCCAAGACCAAAGTAGCCAAACCGGCCAGTGCCCCAAAAAGTCTATTGATGAACTCTATCCACGTATGCCAGGGGTTGAATAGGGCATATTCATGTTTGGTATAGGGTTCCCAGTTGGTTTCATTATAAGTAGTCCCCGTATTAAAATTACGTCTTGCCACCCGTAGTGCTTCGTCCTTAATAATGACCTGTCCTTCTTGATAGCTTTTCTGGGGTAGCCACTCCAATTGCCCCGCTTCTGTTGGGGGAATGAGGTACCCAAAGCATTTGGGCCAATCCGGACATCCCATACCACTGCCCGTCATACGGACTACGGCCCCGGCTATGATGACCAAATAGACCAACACCAAGGAAATTTTGGCAAGCTTTAGATAGTTTTGGTTCATAGTGCCACAGGTTTTAGCCCCAATTCTTTCCCTTTTTTAAGCATATAGGTGTAGGCCGCCGCGTGCTCATTGGGGATTTCCCCTTCCAAAATGGCTTCCTTAATAGCATCTTTAATCATGCCTATTTCTTTTGACGGTCGCAACGCAAAAGCGGTCATAATTTCTTCCCCGCTTACCGGTGGCTGAAAGTTACGGATGCGATCCCGTTCCTCTACCTCAATGATTTTTTTGCGTACAAGTTTAAAATTGTTCTTGTACTTCCGTTGTTTTTTGGGGTTTTTGGTGGTGATGTCGGCTTCACAAAGCGTCATGAGGTCCTCTACGTATTCTCCGGCATCAAAGACCAGCCTGCGTACGGCGGCATCGGTTACAAAATTCTCCGAAAGTATAATGGGACGAGAGCTCATGTACACCATTTTTTGCACGAACTTCATTTTGTCGTTCAAGGGCATCCTAAGCCTTTTAAAGAGCTTATAGACCATTTTAGAGCCTACAAATTCGTGTCCGTGAAACGTCCAGCCAATTTTTTTATGGAATTTTTTGGTGGGGGCCTTACCAATATCATGCAATAAGGCGGCCCACCGCAACCAGACATCATCCGTAGTTTGGGCAATATTGTCTACCACTTCCAAAGTATGCCAAAAATTGTCTTTGTGTTTTTGTCCTTCAATCTCATCAATACCCTGCAGTGCCGTAAGTTCTGGAAGGATTAGGGGCAACAACCCCGTTTTATGCAACAAGGCAAAACCCAATGAGGGCCGGGGGGCAGCCAAAATTTTATGCAGTTCATCTACGATACGCTCTTTGGAAATAATTTTAATACGCTCCTTGTTTTCCTGTATTGCCTTTAAAGAGCTTTCTTCAATGGTAAAATGGAGCTGGGTGGCAAAGCGTATGGCGCGCATCATTCGCAAGGGATCGTCCGAGTAGGTAATGGCCGGCTCCAGGGGCGTGCGCAGGATGCCGTTTTTTAGATCTTCCAAACCGTTGAAGGGGTCGGTAAGTGCTCCAAAGGAGCCTTGGTTTAAGGATAAGGCAAGCGCATTTATCGTAAAATCCCTTCGGTTTTGGTCGTCTTCCAAAGTCCCATCTTCTACAATAGGTTTACGACTGTCCCTTTGGTAGCTTTCTTTTCTGGCACCAACAAATTCCAGTTCAAGGCCATCACTTTTGATCATGGCAGTTCCAAAATTCTTGAATATGGCGACCTCAGTGGTGTCTTTAAGTGTGGCAGCTACCTTTTTGGCCAAGGCAATGCCGCTTCCTAAGGCCACAATGTCGATATCTTTGGCCTCGCCACGTTGTAAGATATGGTCCCGTACAAAACCCCCAATGACAAATGCGGGCATATCCAATGCTTGTGCGCACTCGCTTATAATTTTGAATATAGGATGTTCCAAAGCGGATTTATGCTCCATTAAATAGGGTCTTGTTTATGCTCGTATCACGCGTACGGTTCCATCATTACCCAACTTGATAATTGATGGTGCTACGGCGTAATTATGTTGTAACTGCAAATTTACCACATAGTCTACGCTTACTAAAATTTGTGGGTCCATACCGGCATCTTTATTTGGGAAAGGTGTTTTTTTTAGCGGAACCCTAGTAGCTACAAGAGGTTTTTTAAAGGCGTTGATCAAGTAGGCGGTGAATTTGTCCTTGGTAACCCGTAGACCAATGGAGCCGTCTTGGGCAAGGATGTTTTTTGCAAAGCCCTTGGGCTGATCAAAAATGATGGTCACGGGTTTGGTGGCCAAGTCCATGATGTCATAAGCAACTTCCGGTATATGTTCTAGATAACGTTCCAACATGGCCTGATTGCTTACCAAGCAAACCAGTGGCTGTCCCAATGTGTTTTTAAGTTGGTGTATTTTGCTTACCGCATCGCCATTGGTGGCATCACACCCCAAAGCCCAAGCGGTATCCGTAGGATAGATAAAAACGCCCCCTTTTTTGGCAACCTCCAAGCAGGCGGCAAGTGCTTCTTTAAAATTGTCCATAGCTATTTATCCAAACGTGCCAGTTCCTTATAACGGGCGTACACCCCAAGTGCGTTCAAGTAACAGATGGTGATTCCTTTTTTACCGTCCAAAATACCAAGCCTAAGGATATAATGGTTGAAAAATTTGTACGAGGGCCTAAAAATAAAGTGGTACCACCGAGCTCTATGGCCTTTTCTAAATTCTTCCTTGGCCTTCATCTGCCCATATTTGATCATCTTACCTTTATAATCTTCATAATCCGTATAGGAATAATGGAGTAGTTTGTGTTTTAAGGTAGCGCATGTCCCATCTATTTCCAAGGTCTCGTGGACTATTCTGTTCAAATCAAAACGTACTTTGTCTTTTCTAAATAGGCGATAGTTCTTATCGCTTTGCCAACCACTAAAACGCAATATCTTATCTTGAAACATAAAGGTTCTGGTAAAATAATAGGCCACCACGGGATTGTCCTTTATCCCAACGGTTTCTACAATTTCTTTTTGCAGGACTGGGGTTACCCGCTCGTCCGCATCCAAAAAAAGCACCCAATTATAATTGGCCTGTTGTAAGGCAAAACTTTTTTGATCGGTGTAGTTAAGAAACGTACGTTGTAACAATTTTACCTTGGGGTACTTTTTGATAAGCATTATGGTACCATCCGTACTGTAAGAATCCACCACAATAATTTCATCTGCAAAACTAATGTTGTCCAACACCGCTTCAATGTTCTTCTCTTCATTGAAGGTGATCAATAGTGCCGATATCTTTTGCGGTTTATCCATAGATCAAATAGTCCTCTATTTTTAGCAGTTGTTTGTCTTTATCAAAATGGGCTCGTATATGTTGATATGCTTGTTCCCCAAACTGTAGTCTAAGGTTCCGGTTTGCTATTAATGTTTCTACCTTATCGGCAAATGCAGTAAGATCATTAGAAGTCACCAAATAGCCTGTCTTGCCATCCAAGACCAATTCTGGATTGCTACTTAGGTCAAAAGCGACAATGGGTTTTTTGCATAGGGCGGCTTCTGCAAGGACATACCCAAAGCCTTCCCAAAGGGAGGGAAGCAAAAAAATGGAAGCTTGGGAAATATAGTCCAAGGGTTTATCCACAAACCCAGAAAGTTCTACTTCTTTGCTAAGGTCATAGTGTTGTATCGCTGCTTCCAATTGCGGTCGTAGACTGCCTTCACCGCCAATACGCATTTTAAAGGTTAGTTTTCTTTTTTTGAGTTCCGCTGCAAGTGGCATAAGAAATGCCTGATTTTTTTGATATTCCAACCGCCCTAGCGTAAGCAGTATGGGAGCGTTTTTATCCTCTTGTCCATTGGTTTCAGGTACTTTTGAGGTAGCAATGCCATTTGGAATGACCCTTATTCTATCCTTTGGAAAAAGTTGATCGTTGTTTTCTAGAACCGTTAGTTTGGTGGCTTTGGAATTGGCTAAGATTTCTGTAAGGACATTTTTAAACAAGTAGCGGTTGAATATGGTATCTTTTATGGGAATGGCACTGCCACGCCGATAAATGATCCTAGCTATTCCTGCTTTTTTTGCCATACTGCCCGCAATTTTGACATCGCTGGAGAGGTTCATTACAATGGTTTTGAACCGATGTTTTTTTAAGAGTTGGAATACTTTGTTTCTTTTAAAAGGATTGATGAAACTCCAGTTGCTTATCTTGATCCCCATACAAGGAATCCCCGCTTTTTTTAACTTCTTTAGCAAGACACTATCTGCATGGGCAACTACAAGAACGGAATGTCCTTTGGCATGCAAATACGTACTGGCCTCCAGATGCCATTTTTCGCCCCCGCCCCAAACCTTGGCCGTGTTAAAGAAGCAAACCCCTTCCATTAGTTGATGGATTTGTAGAGGTTGAGCAAATTTTCAGCAACATTACCATCGGAAAAACGCTGGACATAATCATACCCTTTTTCCGCAATTTCCGCACGTTGCGCAGGGTCTGCAAAAAGTTTTTCCAAAACGGCCCGTATCTCCACAACATCAAAAGGATCAATGTAAAGCGAGTTGGGACCTGCGGCCTCTGGAAAACAGCCATGTTTGGTTACCACAACCGGTAGCTTGCTGTACAGTGCCTCAATAATGGGAATACCAAAACCTTCACAAAAAGACGGGTAGCAGAACACGGTAGCGTTTTGATATATGATCGCCAGTTCTTCTGAATTTACGTTTTTTAAAAAAGAAACTTGGTTTTCCATTTGGTTCTCCCGCACAAAACGGCGCAGTTTTTTAGCATACTTTTTTTCTTTGCCGATCAAAACTAAATGGTGTTGGGTGGTATGCACGGCCTTAATCAACGCAAGGGCATTTTTACGTTCCTGTAGCGTACCTACATTGAGTACATACCCCTTGGGGAGTTTGAATTTCTTGCGGACTTCCTCTTTTCTGGCCGCACTGTACTCCTGCTTAAAGGTTTTGTGACATCCTTGGTAAATGACACTTATTTTTTCTTTGTTGACCTTAAGGTATTTTATAATATCCGCTTTGGTCTGTTCGCTAATGGCAATAATATGATCCGCGGTCTTTACGGCATATTGAAATTTGAATTTGTAAATAACACGATCAAACGGATTGTAATAGCCCGGGTGGCTTAAAAAGATAAGGTCATGGATAGTCACTATTTTTCTTACGCCCTTTTTTCCAAAATGGATGGGAATTTCCCCGGATAACCCATGGTACCAATCTACCTGTGTTCTGTCTATCTGTTTCCATTGTCCAAACAGACGCCATAAGGCAGGGAACATTTTCCAAAACAGTCCTTTTGGATATATGATGGTCGCCTTGTCCAAAGGCACCCTTTTCTTTAGTTTAGAAGGTTTGGTATTGAAGAGAAAAAAATGGTCTATAAGCGGATAACCGTTAAGGATACGCACAATATCACGCCCGTAATTTCCCAATCCCGTATTGTTGTGGAAGATTCGTTTTGCATCGTATCCTATTCTCATGCCTTGCTTTTCTGCATTGGGGCAAAACTACATATATTTCTCCGTACTACTTAAAGAAATGAAAAGGGCTTACGGCTAATGGAACTGTTGTTATTTCCCCTCAACGAATTTTAAATATTTTTCTTTTTGATAGGCATAATCCCACTTGTCCTGCGCATAGTTTCCTTTTTTCATAAGGTTCTCGTTTGAAATCTGATGAAGCAGTTGTTGGAGTGCGTTTTCCTGATAAAAAAGACCGTTCTCTTTTAAATCTTGCAAGGGTTCAAAAAAGGACGAACAAAGAAGGGTTTTTTTGTAGGCAAAGGCCAAGTTAAAACTTCCTGATATTTTAAAGTTTAGATAATCCTCGCTTGTTTTTAAAAGTGGCATAATATAGTCCGAAGTTTTTAAATGGCCATGGTACTTCTCATTGGATATAAACGTGTCAAAGCAAATAAAAAAATGCTCCAATTGGTTTTCTAGGATCAATTGCCATAAGCGGTTTCCTGCCTCAGTAGTCTTGTCCAGCTTTCCCAACAATAGAAATTTAAGGGGAACGTTGGTTTTTAAACCGCGTAAAGCGGATATCAAGGTGGTATAAGCCCTTCGTTCCCAATCTATCCTTCCTGGAATGGAGATCCAGATTTCTTTTTCTTCTTTTTTGGGAATAGCGGAAACAGTAGGAAAATAGATGGGATAGAAACTACCTAAAATCAGGTTTTCCATTTTTGGGGCGTTCTCCAGTAGGGTATCGCTCAAAACCAAATACCGTTTTATCTTAAGCGAAATCAACCGTTGGGTAAAACTGGAACCTAATTTTTTGGCATTATGGAGCACACCCAAGCATCGTACCGGGTAGCGAGATAAGGATAGCGCGAGATTTCGGACAAGTTTACTGGAACTTGCGGTGTTAAAAATAAGAAGGTCGTAGCTTTTCAACATTTTGGTCAATGCCCTTCGCTGACGGAGTTTTTTAAAAAACCCGCTAGTAACAGGTTCAAAAAAATGACAATGGTTGCAAAGGTCTTGGTAAGCCCGTATTTGGGGTTGTAAGGCATGATGTAAAATTAAATCCACGGTATGTCCACCATCGGTTAATAATTTTACCTGTGTAAACAAACACTCCTCATGGCTTGTGCTGACTTCAATAAGTGCAACCTTCATGTATCCTTTACTAACTTAGGAAAGAAGAACACACGCGCTAACGCCATCTTTCCTATATTCGGAATCAAAAATAGACAAAATAGCTTGCTTTAAGTTGGAATGCGATGTTTAGGAGGCCAACCGTTTTTCCGTAAGGCGAAAGTCTGGAACATCCGTCAATCGTGTAATGACGGGGGTCAATTCTTCTTGTTCCAATTTCCTGAGCTCTACATATCTTTTATAAACACTGAGCGCATTTAAGTAACAGACCGTGGCTCCCTTTTTAAAATCAAGGAACCCAAGTCTAATGATAAAGTTGTAGAAAAACTTCCAAGTGGGTTTAAGGGTCAGTTTTAAATAGTTGAATTGATTACCCTTACGGTATTCCTCTAAAGCCCTAAGACGTCCATAGTGTAACATCTTTGCTTTGTAATCAGCATAATTCTTATAACAGTAATGTGTGAGTTTAGCGGAAAGGCATTTAGAATCCCCGTCTATTTGCAAGGTCTCGTGCACGAGCTTCTCGTTAGTAAACTTTGCTTTACTTTTTCTAAAGAGGCGGTGGTTTTTATCCGTTTGCCAACCACTAAAGTTCAATGTGCTGTTCTTGTAAATAAATTTTCTGTAGAACCAATACGCAGAAGCAGCATCCTCCGTATTGATGACCGTTTCTATTTCTTGTTGTAATTGTGGGGTCACTACCTCATCGGCATCTACGAACAAAATCCAATCGTTGGATGCTTGTTGTAATGCAAATGACTTCTGGTCCGTAAAGTTTTCAAAGGGTTTTTGAATGACCCTAACTTTGGGGTGCTTGGACAAGTATTCAAACGTACCATCCTTGCTGTAAGAATCTACTACAACAATCTCATCCGCAAATGAAATGGCATCTACACATTTTTCAATGTAGCCTATTTCATTGTAGGTAATGATTAACGCTGATATTTTCTGCTTTGGGGTGCGCAATATCTTTTTGGATTGGTTATACAAAGGTATAACAAGAAAATAAAGGATAAATTGTTTGAAGCGGTAAATTTCTTACGCTAATCGTTTTTTACTGATTTGATTAAAAACGATAGGTTTTTATATTAAAATCGATATCAACTGCCTTAAAAAAATAAATAATCTATAAATTGTTTTAGGGTTTAACAGCATAAGACCAGCCAATTGTCCGTTTATTTTTTAACTCTAGCTATAGAGTATTTCCTTTTTTTGTTTTAAAACCGGAATTTTTATTGGAGATGCACTTTAAAAAATACGCCCGTATTTACATGATGTAAATACGGGCTTATTTTTTGTAAAAAGAGTAACAATATTGATGATTAAACAGCTACATCATATTCCCGTAATGCATCATTTAAAGAAGTCTTTTTATTGGTGCTTTCCTTGCGTTTTCCAATAATCAAAGCACAGGGAACTTGATATTCCCCAGCACTGAATTTTTTGGTATAGCTACCCGGTATGACTACCGAACCAGATGGAACTACACCTTTTCTTTCAATGGGTTCATCACCGGTTACATCGATGATTTTGGTTGACGCGGTCAATACCACATTGGCACCAAGAACAGCTTCTTTCTCTACCCGAACGCCCTCGACCACAATACAACGGGATCCTATGAACGCATTATCCTCTATAATGACAGGTGCGGCCTGCAAGGGTTCCAATACCCCACCGATACCTACGCCACCACTAAGGTGGACATTTTTACCTATTTGGGCGCAACTACCTACCGTAGCCCAAGTATCGACCATGGTACCTTCATCAACATACGCCCCAATATTCACATAGCTGGGCATTAAAATAGTACCGGAAGAAATATAGGCACCATGTCTGGCCACCGCATGGGGTACCACACGAATTCCTTTAGCCTCATAGCCTCTTTTAAGTGGAATTTTATCATGATATTCAAAAATACCCGCTTCCAAAGTTTCCATTTTTTGGATGGGGAAATACAGTACGACACCTTTTTTGACCCATTCGTTGATTTGCCAACCGTTGGCCGTAGGTTCTGCACATCGTAATTTTCCATCATCCAAAAGTGAAATGACCTCCCGTATAGCATCTTGGGTCGTTTTTTCTTTTAGCAATTCCCTGTTTTCCCAGGCATTTTCTATTTGTGTTCGCAATGCGTCCATAGTTCTATTTTGGGCAAATATAATCCTACTACCGCAATATTGGGATGAAATTTAAAGGCGTAACATTTTTAGGGTTATTTTTGCCAAAAATTTAAATCTTGTCCAGAATTTTAGCATTGGATTATGGTAAAGTACGCACAGGCGTTGCGGTAACGGATGAGCTGCAATTGATCGCTTCCGGACTTGCCACGGTGCCCACCAAGGAATTGCCTAATTTCCTTAGGGAATATCTACGGCAAGAAAAGGTGGAATGTATTGTTTTGGGAGAGCCTAAGCAGATGGATGGCACCCCATCCGAATCGGAACGGTTGATACGGCCTTTTTTGGAAAAACTAAAAAGATGGTATCCCCAGGTACGTATTGTGCGGCAAGACGAACGCTTTACCTCTAAATTGGCCGTGCAAAGTATGATAGCTGGTGGGGTAAAAAAGAAGAAAAGGCAGGATAAAGCATTGTTGGACGAGATCAGTGCAACACTTATTTTACAGTCGTATTTAGATAGAAGTTAATTTTATGGTATTACCGATTATTGCTTACGGAGACCCTGTGCTACGTAAAAAAGCCACGAAAGTAGGGAAAGACTATCCAAAGCTGGAAACGCTTTTGGAAAATATGTGGGAGACCATGTACAAAGCAAGTGGTGTAGGTTTGGCGGCCCCGCAGATAGGACTTCCCATCCGTATTTTTATTATTGACGCTACCCCGTTTGCAGACGATGATGAACTCACCAAGGAAGAACAGCAGGTCTTGGACGGCTTTAAAAAGGTATTTATCAACGCCCGTATGGAAGAGGAAACCGGGGACTCCTGGGCCTTTAATGAAGGATGCTTGAGCATTCCGGATATTAGGGAAGACGTCAATCGTAAAGAAACCATTACCATTACCTATCAAGATGAACATTTTAAAACGCATACGGAAACCTTTTCCGGTCTTCCCGCGCGGGTTATCCAACACGAGTATGACCATATTGAGGGGGTGCTTTTTACGGATAAGCTATCGTCGTTAAAAAAACGATTGCTAAAAAACAGATTGGAGAAAATCTCAAAAGGGAAAATCAATATCGATTACAAAATGCGCTTCCCCAATAGTAAAAAAGGAAGATAAGTGTAAAAAGGAACAGTGAAAAGTATAAATTTGCATCCGTTAAAAAGGAATAAAAATGGCATTGGATAAGATATTATCAATAGGGGGCAGACCAGGATTGTATAGGTTGTTAACGCAAACCCGATCGGGTTTTGTGGGAGAATCCCTGTTGGATGGCAAACGGGTAACCGTTGGTATCCGAAGTAATGTTAGCGTATTGTCTGAAATAGCCATTTATACCTTGGAAGAAGAAGTGCCCTTGCGTGAGGTTTTTCAAAAAAGAAAGGAGAAGGAAAAGGGCGAGAAAACGTCCATTGGCCATAAGGAAGAGAAAATTAAATTGGAAGAATATTTCTTCGAAGTGCTTCCAGATTATGATGAGGACCGGGTGTACGCCAGCGATATCAAAAAAGTGATCCAGTGGTATAACATACTGCATGAAAACGGCATAACGGATTTCTCCGAAACGGATGACGAGGACAAAACGTCCGAGGAAGAATAACACAATCCCGTAAAGCTTTAAGGCACCCAAGCCTAGTCTACGAACGTTGATCAAAAGGTACTAGGACCCCTTTTTCAAGATAGTCCTTGAGACCATGTAATAATAGTGCCCAGCAATAGGACGACCTCTTAAAGTGGGCATTACATTGCGGCCAGTCCTTATGCCAGAACTGTAATAACGTACCGGTATCCTTTTCCAAAAGGTCAAAACCAAAACTGGTAGGATCCCAATCAGCATCGGATTTGGTCATTTTAATATGAAAAGATTTGCTCTCATCCGCAGTAATGACCTTCCCTAACCAATCGTATTCCGGGGTGAAAAAGAAATTGTAAGTGGCCCCAACATTAGGAACCCCCGTACATTTTAAAGGCCACCAACGGATGAGCTGTTCCGGTAGGCATACCGCATCATACACTACTTTTGGCGAAACGGAAATAGGAACATCATGAAATATGGTATACCCCATACCAACTAATTTGTTTTAAGCTATTCCAATTTAGGGATTATTCTTTTTCGTTCCATGGAATCAAGGGGGACGGATAATAATTAATGGACATGCGTTCTAGGTAGGATTGCTGGCCTACAAGGCGTTCCTTGTATCCCTCCCATGAACGGTTTTCGGGAACGGACCAGCCCAATTCCGCATATCCGATAATCCTTGGAAAGGCCAAGTATTCCAGTTCGCTTAATGTGGCTATGGTTTCTGACCATAGGGGGGCTTCAATACCAAGGATTTGTTCTTTGGGAACACCGCTATAAGTTTCTGGGCTCCAAAGGTAGGCGGTATCCACGGGAATCAGTGCCGCCCAGCTAAGGCCATGTTTGGATAGCGTATCATACTTCATATCCAGATATGCTTTTTTGGCTGGGGAGAGGATGAGTTTTGCCCCTTTTTGCACACTTGTAATGGCATTTTCCTTACTCCGCCAAAATTGGGAAATTGTAGTGGAGTCAATTCCTGCCGCGGCAATATCTGCCCAACCTACCATACGCTTACCGTGTTTTTGGACAATGGTCGCTACCCGTTCAACAAAATCCACATAATCCTTCTTTTGGGTCACATGGGTTTCATCCCCACCTATATGAAAATAGGGGCCCGGACTAAGGGCTGCAATCTCTTCTACAACATTATCAATAAAACTGTAAACCGTGTCTTTCTTGGTATGCAGCGAGCTGTATCCAACTTTCATATCCGTGCGAATTCGTGGTTTTTCAGCTTTTCCACCAGCATGTAAAATAGGATAACTTAAGGAAGCCGCATTGGTATGGCCGGGCATATCCACCTCCGGTATAATGGTGATATAGTGTTTTGCCGCATAGGCTACCAAATCCTTATAATCCTTTTGGGTATAAAAACCTCCTTTGCCACCACCAACTTCGGTTTGCCCCCCTATTTGGGTAAGCTTGGGCCAAGATTTAATTTCAATACGCCAACCCTGATCATCCGTTAAGTGCAAGTGCAAAACGTTGATTTTGTAATAAGCGAGGGCGTCAATATATTTTTTAACCTCTTCCAGATCAAAAAAATGACGTGCTACATCCAACATCGTACCTCGATAGCCAAAATTGGGACGGTCCATAATCTTACCGCTCGGAACCGGCCAAATAGCATGTTCATTTAAGGTGTCATTGGATTGTTCCGGAATAAGTTGTCTAAGGGTTTGTATACCCCTAAACGCGGCTTCAGAAGTGGCCGCGTTTAAAATAATGGAATCTTTGTTGATGTACAGTTGGTAGGCTTCATTATCCTTTGTTTTAAGACTATCGGCTTGGTTGATATAGATGATACGTTGCGCCAAACCTTCTTCCGCGGTATTTATGGGAATGTCCAGACCGGTTTTTAGTTTGATTTTTTCCGATAAAAACTGTGCAATGGCATCCAACGATCCATTGGCAGGAGTATGTATGGAGGTATATTGATCTAAAGCAAATGCTGAAAAAGTAGGTACTGTTTTTAAGGGTTTTGGCACCAACGTTGCCTCTTTTAAATCCGTTTTAGGAAGATGCAATGGTTTTTTAGGTTGGCTACAGGCAACTATTCCCAATGCAAAAAAGGAGGTGCCCCCTATTTTTAAAAGATTACGTAAATATTTGTTCAATACTATCTTGCTATATATCATTACTATGTTTTAAGGAAGAAAAGATTTAATTTGTTGGTACCAAAGATCATAACCAGAAGGATTCATGTGCAGCCCATCACTTATAAAAAGGGTTTTGTCCACTTTATTACCGTTCAGCATAATGTCCCACACATTAGCGAATTGAACCCGGGGATTGTCGTTGGCCAGCTTTAGAAAACGCTTGTTCAAACGTCTGTATTTACCCCTCCATTTCCATCGACTGATGCTTGGCTTGGCAGAAATAAGAACGATGTCGGTAGCTGGTAGTTCGGCTTGGATACGGGCCAATACTTCTTGGGTGGTCTTTATGATCTCCTTAGGTCTTTTTTTACTCGAAATATCGTTGTCCCCTTCATAAATAAAAACCTTCTTGGGCTGATATCTTAAAATGAGTTTATCTACATGGTACAGTAAATCCGATGTTTGTGAACCCCCAAAACCACTATTGATAATGTGATAGTTTGGAAAACGTTGTTGTACGTCCGTCCAAAAACGAATGCTGGAACTCCCTGTAAAAACAATGGTTTCCCTAGTAGGCTGCCAGAGACTATCGTTTCGTATGGTTATACTGTCCACTTCTTTGGTAAAACTATTTTGCCCAAAGGTTGTGATACAAGCTGTTAATACCAAGAACAAGTTTAGGAAAGGCTTTGTCATGGTTTGCTATAATGCTGTTGTTATACCTTGTCCCAAGGTCCATTCATAAAAATTGCGAAGCCACTGGTCTGCTGGTAATCCTTGCGTTTTGGCACCAAAACCGTGACCTCCCTTGGCGAACATATGCAGGGCGACACTTTTTCCAGCATCGAACATGGAAGTGTACAATTCTAGGGAACCTTTTGCCAATCCCAAAGGATCGTCCGTAGCACAAACAATGAACATGGGTGGCGCATCGTCTTTTGGTTTTTGCACGGCCATGGCCGTGGTCCAAGCATAAACGGGAACTAAAAAATTAGGCCTATTGGTATTGTCATAGGTGTAGGATACCCCCATAGTAACAGCACCCCCGGCAGAAAACCCCATAAACCCTATTTTACTGGGATCAATGCCATATTTTTTGGCGTTTCCCCTAACATGGTTGATGGCCTGTAAACCATCCTTTATGGAGTAAGGCAATACCTTACTTACTTCTTCCTCTATTTTGTTGGGATTGGTCTGTGATAGTTCCGTAATCTCTGCCACGCCGTCTTCCCCTGTTGGCACCAACCTGTATTTTAAGACAAAAGCAGTAATTCCTTTTTCATTGAGCCACTTGGCCACGGTACTACCTTCACTGGCAATGCTATGGGCGTAAAGCCCACCTCCGGGAGCAATAATGACCGAAGTACCGTTACCTTGGTTTTTGGGCAAAAAAACTTCCAAGGTAGGTGCGGACACATTGGTTACTACCGGGGTATTCCAAATATTGGAATGGTATTCTTTTTCCCCTCCTTCCCAGTTTACACCAGGAATGGTGGTATAGGGCAGGGAAACAATTTCGTTGATTTGGCCTCGTATCAAAAGCGTAAAAAACAGGCATCCGATAACTAATGAATAGCGCTTCATAGAAGTTCTTATTTCCTTAAAAATACGCTATTTTATGGTTATTCCAGTTCAAAACTACCACTTAGCCCTTCAGCGGAGCTTCCACCTACCATAACTTCAAACGTGCCGGGTTCAACGGTCCATTCATAATCGGTAGTATAAAAACCCAACTCCTTTTGGGTAAGTAGAAAACGCACTGTCATTGATGCCCCTGCTTCCAATCGTATTTTTTTAAATGCTTTAAGTTCCTTAACCGGTCTAACAATGGAAGCTACAGGATCGGAAAGATACAGTTGGACCACTTCTTGGCCCTCCATTTCACCTTTATTGGTTACGCTTACGGAAACGGAAATTTCCTTCTGGGCCGTTTTAGAAATGGAAAGGTCACTATATTTAAATTGGGTATAGCTAAGGCCGTGGCCAAAAGGGAATTGCGGACTGTTCTTTTCATCGGCATAGTGGCTCCAAAACACATTGGGTTCCCGTGTTGCGCGCCCGGTGCGGTAATGGTTGTAATAGATAGGTACCTGTCCTACACTGCGGGGAAAGGTCATGGGTAACTTTCCACTGGGGTTATTATCCCCAAAAAGTGTTTGCGCAATGGCATTACCGGATTGCGAGCCCAATTGCCAAGTCTCTAAAATAGTTGGGATGTTTTCCGCTTCCCAAGGCAATGCCAATGGCCTACCGTTCATTAAGACCAAAACGATGTTTTTATTCACCTTATGAATGGCCTTGATCAGTTGATGTTGTAGTCCTGGAAGGTTGATATTGGTCCTGCTACGGGCCTCACCGCTCATAAACCCATGCTCCCCGGCAACAAGTACTACTACCGAGGCATTTTTTGCCGCAGCTACCGCTTCCTCCATACCGGATGTATCATCGGTATTGATTTTTACGTGTTGCAAGAAACTGGCATCATCATCAAAATACTTAGGGCCTTGAACAAAACTATAATCTTTGGTATAGCTGTCCATTCCTTCCAAAACGGATACGGCACTATTAGTATCCGAAGCCAAACGCCAGCTCCCCAAGGGGCTGTTTTTATCATCGGCAAGATCGCCAATGACCAGAATTCCTTTTTGGTCTTTTTTTAAGGGCAGCAAACCAGAATCGTTTTTAAGAAGCACAATGGATTTTTTTGCCATTTCCAAAACGGCCTCCATATGGTCCTTATGGAACAAACGCTCTTTTTCCCGTTTTTCATTACAATAGCGATAGGGATCGTCAAAAAGACCCAACTCAAATTTCACTTTAAGAATCCGTCGTACGGCATCGTCCAGTAAACGTTCTTCTACTTTCCCTTCCCGCACACTAGCAGCTAAATGTGTAACGTAAGCTTTGGATTCCATATCCATGTCAGAACCTGCTTTGGCCGCAATCTCACCGGCGTGTTTAAGATTTTTGGCAAACCCATGTGGTGCAATTTCGGCAATGGAACTCCAATCAGAAATCACAAAACCTTGGAATCCCCATTTTCCCTTTAAGAAATCGCGTTGTAAGACTGCATCTGCGGTAACGGGAACACCATTCAAGATATTGAAACCGTTCATTACCGATTGTACATTGGCTTCTACAGCGGCTTTAAAAGGAGGGAATACTATATTATAAAGCGTATTGGTTCCAATGTCTACCGTGTTGTATTCCTTCCCTGCTTCCGCAAAGCCGTACGCCGCAAAATGCTTGGCCGTTGCTGCTATGGTGGTGTTTAGGCTAAGGTCTTTTCCTTGGAAGCCCCTTACCCTTGCGGCCCCTATTTTTGCTCCTAAAAAAGGATCTTCGCCACCACCTTCCATAACACGTCCCCATCGCGCATCCCTGGAAATATCTACCATAGGGGCAAAGGTCCAATTAAGACCCACTGCACTCGCTTCGTTTGCGGCAACGGCGGCCGACTCCTCAATGGCTTCCATGTCCCAGCTGGCGGCTTCCGCCAGTGGAATGGGGGATTGGGTCTTTAGGCCGTGGATAACATCAAAACCAAAAATCATGGGTATGCCCAACCGTGATTCTTCAACGACCAGTTGCTGTAATTTTTGAACTTCCTCAACCCCTCTAACGTTAAGCATGGAACCTACCCACCCTTTTTTAAGGTGTTCGTATTTTAGGGCGGCATTCCCATTTTTTGGAGCGGGTCCGGTAACATCATAAAAACCGTTGTATTGGTTCATTTGGCCAACTTTCTCCTCCAAGGTCATTTTTTTTAAAAGGGCCTCAATTTTTTCGGTATGGTCTTGCTGGCTCATTAGCTTGGTGTTTAAAGAGAGGAATACTATAAAACACAAGGGTTTTAAGAATCTGAACTTCATGGGTTGGGTTTTAGTTTTTGCTTTAGTTTTAAAGAAGATAAAAGGACATTTAGGGAATAAAAATCCAATAGGATCAGTTTACCATAAAAAGGGCATTGGCGAAAAATAGTTTTCCATTTTCCCAGAACCCCCTGAACAAGGGATTATCTACCATATAGACCACTTGCCCATTACCATGCGATTCCACACCGTAAACAAGTGTATTCTGTATTTTTTGTTGCGCTTTGGAACCGGCAAACCCTGCCACGGGTTTTTGGTTGCCTTCCAGATAAACGGCATTTCCATTTTTTAGATAGGTAAAGGCCTGACTACCTAATTTTAAGGTAAAATAACTGTTGTCATAACCAAATGCCAACGGGTGGGTATTGTCTACCTTGGTTTTAAAAATGGCACCTGTAATGGCGTTCTTTATGGATTCCCTTTGTTGGTTCTTGTGTAGTTTTGGTTTTTGTGTAAGGGTATCTTTCTTAATTTCCTTGGTCTTTATGCCAAACCCGTTTTTTCCATCGATAGCGGCAATAGAACCTCCCATGGCAATTAATTTACCACCATTTTTAACCCATGCCTTTATTTTTTTTAAGCGGGCCTCGGTGAAGTAGTTGCCATAACTCCCATCCGGAAGCACCAAAATATCATATCCTTCCATAGAAAGGGTGTCGGCATAATCCGTATCTATGACCGTAAGCGGATAGTGCAATTGTTGTTCAAAGAAATGCCAAATCTCCCCAAACCGAAGTGTAGATGTTGGTTTACCGGAAAGCACCGCTACTTTTGGTTTTTTGATCATTTGGACATAGGTGGAACCAAAATCCTTACCCGCATCCACAAAGCCTGTTTTTACCGGGGTTACTTCTTTTAGATGTTGCCGTACGGCCTTGTTTAGGATGCTTAGAAAATCTTTCTGTTTCTGATTGTCGGATTTTGCAATAATAAGACTACCTCGTTTGTAACTTTTACCATCGATGGTGAGTGGCGCATAGGTCGTACGAACGTTAATTTTTTCTTTTAATAACTGCGCAAGAAAGCGGGCATCTTTCATACTGTTCCAATCCGTAAGATAGGCATAGCTATCCGGCACGGAAGCTGGTTTTTTATCTCCTTCTAAACGTGCTGCGCTAACTAGGGTGTTGGAAGCTATCGCATCCAGTCCATAGGCATAAGGCAGTGACCAGGCCGTTATATCGTACGTAAGGGAATCCGATAGTTTGGCATTGGGTTCAAACAAGACCTTTACCATGGTCCCCTTAGGCTGGTTCGTAGAAACCACCAAGGCTTTATCCGTAAGCGACAGGGAACCAGCTTTACCGGTGTCGTATTTAAAACCTTTTGCGGTTTTGGTAGTTGGTGAACCATAGGTGATTTCATGTTTGTCCAACAGCTTCCTTAGCGTTTCAATGTGGTCTTCGTTACCGCGTAGCACATAGCTTTTGTAAGTGAAATCTGTTTTTCCATAGAACTTTTTGAATTCGGAATTCAACTTCCCTACATTTTTAGCGGCCACTTCAATAGTAGAAATACCGGTGGTATAATGATGGGCAATTCTATCTTTAAGCGTAAGCGTATCCCCAATTGCCCTTTTGATACCCAGACCTGCACGTCCACTTCCTCCCTGTTCATACGTCATGCCAATAGCCCCGTTGTAGGTAGGGTAGGTATCCCCATAACTGGGGTAAAAAAGATCGTAAACCTCTTTGGTAAAATAAAACCATCCGTTCTCATCAAAATACTTTGCATGGTTCTTACCAATGGTTTTTTGAAAATCGCGCTGAAAAGGGGTGACCACCTCATGGTAAGGCTCCGCTGCCGGGGCAAAAAAATACGGATTGTCAACACCCTGCTCATGGAAATCCACATGGATGTGCGGAAGCCATTGATTGTATTTTTTAAGCCGATGTTGGCTTTCCTGTTGCGTTAACCAAGCCCAATCCCGGTTAAGGTCAAACATATAATGGTTGCTCCTACCCGTCCACCAACCCTCATGATGTTCCTTGCTATTGGGGTCTACTTGGTGGAACGCGTTTTTGTATTGGTTGTACCAGTTGCTATACCGGTCCCTCCCATCTGGGTTGATACAAGGATCCATAATAATTACGGTATCTTCCAAATATCCTTGTTTTGTGGTCAACAAGGTATGTATGGTCTGCATGGACGCTTCCGTGCTTGCACTTTCATTGCCATGAACGTTGTAACTTAACCAAACAATGGCCTTATCCGCAACTGTGCCTCCCTGGGTAGCCGCAATATGTGCCTTTCTAATGGATTCTAGATTTTCCAAGTTTTTGGCGGTTGAAACAAATACCAAAAACAGCGGTCGTCGTTCATAGGTTTTTCCATATTCTACCAGTTTTACCTGATTTGGCCTGGCCTCCGCAAGATAGTTGTAATAATCAAAGACCTCATGATGTCTGGCAAATTGAGTGCCCAATTCGTATCCTTGGAACGCTGATGGCGATTTAAGTTCTTGGGCTTCAATGTTAAAAGTGAATACTACGACAACTACAGATAGAAATTTATGCATGTAAACGATTAGTTTCTGGTAAAATCAAAACTAATAATAAAATCCGGCTTTCCGCAATTAACGTATTTTTAGCAAACCAAATTTTTAAGTAGCTTATCTTTAGGCACATTTTTATTTGAATGGAAGTAGACTGTATACCATTTCAGCAGACGGGATATTTCTCGCCTTTATTATGCGATTATTTGGAAGAAAAAGAGGGCCTGAGACCTTTTTACAACCGCTTTCCACATCTGGAAAATTTTGAGGGGCAATTGTTGGAAAAATCGGCTTCCTTCCAACATAAAAACCGACCATCATTGGTCCGTGCATTACAAAGACAGTATGACGGTTTTGAGGTAACTACCGCCACAAAAAGTAGGATAACGGCACTTGCGGACAAAGAAACCTTTACCGTAGTCACAGGTCACCAGTTGAACCTGTTTACGGGCCCCCTTTACTTTTTGTATAAAATTATAAGTACCATCAACCTTACTGAAAAGTTAAAGACGGCCCATCCTGAGTATGAATTTGTGCCCATCTATTGGATGGCCACGGAAGACCATGATTTTGAAGAAATCAATTACTTTAATTTTAAGGGTAAGAAAATCCAATGGAATGCTAAAGCCTCCGGTGGTGTAGGCCGTATGGCAACCCAAGGATTGGATGAGGTGTTGACCGTCATTAAGGCACAGTTTGGAACTACGGATTTTGCAAAGGAGCTGATCCAACTTTTTGAAAATGCTTATAACGACCATTCCAATTTAGCCGATGCTACCCGCTATCTGGCGAATGCCCTTTTTGGATCACATGGACTGGTCATCGTAGATGGGGACGATGCTATTCTAAAAGAAATGCTATTGCCTTATATGAAAAAGGATATTTTTGAGCAACAGCCATTTCAAGACGTTAGTACTAGTATCGATGCGTTGTCCAAAATTTCCGAAGCCTATAAAATTCAGGTAAACCCAAGGGAAATCAATTATTTCTACCTTAAGGATGGATTGCGGGAGCGAATAGTGGAACGCAAAGGAACCTTCTATATCAATGATACGGACATTCAATTTAGCCGAGCGGAATTGGAACAGGAAATGGACACGCATCCAGAACGTTTTTCGCCCAATGTCATTGCAAGGCCCCTATACCAAGAAGTTATTTTACCCAATCTCTGTTATATTGGAGGAGGGGGAGAGTTGGCGTATTGGTTAGAATTAAAAACCTATTTTGAAGGTCTAAATGTTACTTTTCCCATGCTGTTGTTAAGGAATTCTGCGTTGGTACTCACCGCAAAGCAAAAGGACAAGTGCAAAAAGCTGGGGGTTACCGAGGCCGATCTGTTTTTGGAACAACATACCCTGATCAATAAAAAAATCAGGGAAATATCCAACATTCCCATAGATTTTTCGGCACAAAAAAAGCTGCTCAACACACAATTTGAAGCGATATATGACTTGGCCCTACAAACGGACAAATCTTTTCTTGGTGCCGTCAAAGCCCAAGAAGTCAAGCAAAAGAAGGGGTTGGACCGTTTGGAAAAACGCTTGCTAAAAGCCCAAAAGAAAAAGTTGAGGGACCATGTGATACGCCTTACGGCCTTACAGAATGAGCTTTTTCCCGGTCAATCGCTACAAGAACGCCAATTGAATTTTTCTGAACTTTATTTGGATTATGGCCCTAATTTGATTTCCGATTTAAAGAAGAACCTCCAGCCGTTGCTGCACGAATTCCTGATTTTAAGGAACTAAAAATTGATGCTTCCAACTATCTCCAACTTTGGTGTAGTGTACCCTAATATGGTTTGGATCGTTCAATTTTAAATAGGCAATGGAATCTAAAACCATCTTTACGATGCAAAAATGGGAGGATTCCCTAAGATAGTCCACATCATCAGCCTTTTGCAATGCGCTGCCGGGAGCTTTGGCGGTCGTGTACTCCTTTACTGAAGCCTTAGGGACTTTACCCCAGTAGTGGGCAATGGTCTCTTTATTTTCTACGATAAGGGCGGTACCCTGTACTTGTAGTTGTATGCGGCTATCCGGATGGTAAAACAGTCCACTTACCCATGGGTTTTGGCGTATTTGATGTATTTTTTGGGAGCGATGGTCCGTAAAAAAGAGCAATTCCAAGCTATCGGTCACTTCTCTAAGGACTACGGTGCGCAATTGAGGTCTATTATGGATATCCACACTACCCAAGGTAAAATACCTAAAGGGATGCCCTTTTTTTTTAACACCGTTAAGCAGCTCATTCTTAAGCTGTTCAAAAATAATTTCCTCCATTTTGGAATTTTTTTCAAAATAATGGGAAAAATAGGTAGGGTTTTTTGTTTTCTGGTTGTTCTATTACAAATTGCTATGAAAAGTTTTTAACTTTTTT
>CALGQU010000094.1 GCA_937959125.1 uncultured Croceitalea sp. | reverse complement strand
GTCCTTAATTTTTTAACAGCCCTCTTTGTCTTGGTTTTTACATTTCGCAAGGAATGTTATATAAATGCCAAGCATCCTATTTTGTATTTTTGCAATTGAATTTATTTAGACTTTTTGGATTGAAGCGAAAATCAGCTATTTTTTGACTTGTTGTCCCGAAAGCTTTCGGGATTGAGTTGCATAGCCGGGCTGCGGAAAGAAAAAAAGGTAAAAACAGGGTTAAAAAGAGTAATTTTTTAGCCAATTGAAAAAGTCTAAATGAGTTCATTGATTAACAGGTGATGAAAAAAGTAATTGTTGGACTTTCTGGAGGAGTGGATTCCAGTGTGGCGGCCTACCTTTTAAAAGAACAAGGCTATGAGGTCATTGGCCTTTTTATGAAGAACTGGCATGACGACTCCGTGACCATTTCGGATGAGTGTCCTTGGTTAGAGGATAGTAATGATGCCCTTTTGGTAGCGGAAAAGTTGGGTATCCCTTTTCAAACCGTAGATTTAAGTGAGGTATATAAAGAGCGCATCGTTGACTATATGTTTAAAGAGTATGAAGCAGGAAGGACCCCAAATCCTGATGTGCTTTGTAACAGGGAAATCAAGTTCGACGTATTTATGAAAATTGCCATGGAGCTTGGTGCGGACTATGTGGCCACTGGGCACTATTGCAGAAAAGGGACGATTTTAAATAAAGACGGTTCAGCGACCTTTCAGCTTTTAGCCGGGGTCGATGGTAATAAGGATCAATCTTATTTTTTATGCCAATTATCGCAAACGCAATTGGCTAAAAGTTTGTTCCCAATTGGTGAGTTGACCAAACCGGAAGTCCGTGCCATTGCCGCTGCCAATGATTTGATCACTGCGGATAAAAAAGATTCCCAAGGGCTTTGCTTTATAGGTAAAGTACGCTTGCCCGATTTTTTGCAACAACAGCTAAAACCAAAGCAGGGTGTTATCGTTGAGGTGCCCAACACCTCTGGACATTATGAAGCCAAAGAAAACAGCTTTACCACCAAGGTGGCGGAGTTGCTATACCATGCACAAAAACCTCGATACGCCCTTACAGATGGTAAAGTGGTCGGTAAACACCAAGGAGCCCATTTTTTTACCAAGGGCCAACGTAAAGGATTGGATGTAGGTGGTACACCGGAACCTTTGTTCGTGATTGATACGGATGTTAAAGAAAACGTGATCTATACCGGACAGGGCAAATTGCACCCAGGACTCTACCGTAAAACCTTATTTGTAAAAGACCAAGAATTGCATTGGATCCGGGAGGATATGATGCTTCCCTTGGATGGGACCTTACAAGTAATGGCGCGAATACGCTACCGACAACCTTTGCAAAAAGCTATTTTATACAAGGTAGATGGAGGGCTGTATGTTGATTTTGAAGACAAACAGTCCGCCATTACCGAGGGCCAATTTGTGGCATGGTACCAAGGGGAAGAGCTTATTGGGTCGGGTGTCATATCTTAGTGGTATGCAAAATAAGATTACTGAACTTTTTAAGATTCAATATCCCGTCATCCAAGCGGGAATGATTTGGACCAGCGGTTGGAAATTGGCAGCGGCCGTCTCCAATGCGGGTGGACTAGGCTTACTAGGTGCTGGGAGTATGTATCCCCAAGTACTGTTGGAACACATTAAAAAATGCAAGGCGGCTACGGACAAGCCTTTTGGGGTCAATATTCCTATGCTGTATCCAGATTTGGACCAGCTGCTACAAATTATTTTGGACGAGGGGGTGAAGATCGTATTTACCTCTGCCGGAAATCCAAAAACCTATACCTCATTTTTAAAGGAACATGGAATAACGGTAGTCCATGTGGTGAGCAGCGTAAAATTTGCGTTAAAGGCCCAAGAAGCAGGCGTTGATGCTGTGGTTGCCGAGGGCTTTGAAGCTGGAGGACATAACGGAAGGGATGAAACGACTACCATGGTCCTTATACCCGTGGTAAAAGAAAAGATAACGATCCCGCTGATTGCTGCAGGCGGAATCGCCAATGGCAAACAAATGTTGGCGGCCATGGTTTTAGGTGCCGATGCCGTGCAGGTGGGAAGCAGGTTTGTAGCCAGCGAAGAAGCTTCTTCCCATGAGGCCTTTAAGAAAGAAGTAGTGGATGCCCAAGAAGGGGATACCCAACTCACCTTAAAAGAACTCGCCCCGGTACGCTTGCTAAAGAACAAGTTTTATCAGGAGGTTCAAGAGGCTTATGCTAAGGGCGCCACTGCGGAAGAACTCCAGCAGCTTTTGGGTAGGGCACGTGCCAAAAAAGGGATGTTTGAAGGGGATTTGGAGCATGGGGAATTAGAAATAGGTCAGGTATCCGCACTAATACACGGAATTTTACCTGCCGCTACCATTGTAAAAGAGCTGATTACCGAATACAGCTATGCGCTAGCACATATGCCAGAATCCTTTTACCCTTAATATTGGTGGCGAGAAGGGTTTTAGTTTTTAGGGTTGTTACTATCGTACAATTCCCTTTTTTTGCGTTTTGCTTTTTTATACAAAGGCAAAAAATAAGAAATGGAGTAATTAAAACCTACACCCCATCTACTATTTTCCGTGACCTTATTAAACCCTGGAATCCAGAGATTCCTAAAATTATCGGGCTGCTTGTTGCTGATCAAATGTCCCAAACGAAGGCTTACTCCCGCATAAATATTGGCAAATAACTCCGCTTTTAGGGCAATTACAAATTCTAACCAAGACGCATTTAGGGTATTGAATTCGATGGCTTCATCGCTACCGAGCACAAATTCATCCGGACTAAAAAAACGATCGCTATCAAAGAACCTAAAATTATCAAGTGTATGGCTAAAGGTACTAAAGGCATACCTGCCCCCAATGGTAATTTGATTGTCCATCCCAAACCAATTTTCATAGGTATTGTGTTCAGCACCCACTTTAATATAGCTCCCGTTGGTCGTATACTGGTACAAGGCGGAATCTTCCAATTCTTCCGTACGGGTACGCTCCTCATTGCCCAATTCCGCGGCTAAATACAATTTTTCACGAAGTCTGTAATCCCCAACAAGCTCCAAACCTTGGTAATCTTCATCAAGAAATGAGCGTACCGGTCTGCTTAAATCAACACCAAACCGTATCCCATACCGTTGTGATTTTACCGTGGTGTCCCTGGGCTGCAAATCTATAGGGTCGCTTTCTTGTCCCAGTCCAAGTAAAGAAAGCATCAAGAAAAAAGCGCTAATGGAGTACTTTAACATGGATTTGGTTTGTACGTTGTATATTGGATTCTACGATTCTAATTTCCTGTATCCAGCTATTTTCGCTTGATTGTTGATTGATTTCAAGCGCGTTAAAATTGGCTATAAAACCACACGCCCTGGACACAAACTCGCTGTTTACGGTATAGTTGAAGTTTAAGACATCTACAGTACCTATTTCTTCCCCGCTCGTGTCGTCATCCGCAGAGTTGGTGATGAACTCAAAGGTTGTCGTGTTCGCAGCGCTTTGTAAAGGAATAAGAATAGAATCGTTCTCCGTTGATCTATCGCTAAACTGATATAGGGAAACATTATTCAATATGCTATCATTGTCAATGGCCCGTAACCTAAATCCTGGTACGGGTTTAAAACTAAGGGTATCGTCAACGTCAAAAAAACCGATAACCAATAACGGCGTATCCCCTTCTACACAGATATCGTCCCGCTCGCAAGACGAAAAATAGACAATGCCTAGCACCGCCAAAATAAGCTGAATTCCTTTTTTTATCACGTTTATAGGGCGTCCTTTTTACGTAAAAGTACAATATTCTCTACATGGTGTGTCTGCGGGAACATATCTACCGGCTGTACTTTTTCTATGGTGTATTTTTCTTTCATCAATGCTAAATCCCTTGCTTGGGTTGCGCTATTGCAACTTACGTAAACGATTTGTTTTGGCATTACTTTTAACAATTGTTCAACAACTAATTTGTGCATACCGTCCCGTGGTGGATCGGTAATGACCACATCTGGTATACCATGTTCCTCCAAAAACTGGCTGTTGAACACGGTTTTCATATCCCCAACATAAAATTCCGTATTGTCAATATTATTGTGTTTCGCATTTGCCTTGGCATCCAATATAGCTTCTGGAACGGATTCTATACCGATCACTTTCTTTGCTTTTTTGGCTATAAACTGGGCTATGGTTCCCGTACCGGTATACAAATCATATACCAACTCTTCACCCGTTAGTCCGGCAAAATCCCGTGTTATCTTATACAGTTCATAGGCCTGTTCAGAATTGGTCTGGTAAAATGATTTTGCATTGATTTTAAACTGCAGCCCCTCCATTTCCTCAAAAATATGGTCCCGGCCAGAAAAACAGACCACCTCTTGGTCATAAATAGTGTCGTTTCCTTTTGGGTTGATGACATATTGTAAAGAGGTTAGCTGCGGGTATTCTTTTTCCAAAAACGATAAAAGAAGTTCCCTTTCCTTTGGGGCATCCTTATAAAATTGGATGACCACCATAACTTCACCCAAGGAGGTAATCCTGATCATTAGGGTCCGTAACAGTCCCTCTTGCTTTCTTGGATTATAGAATTCAAGACCATGGGCTACCGCAAAATTCTTGACGGATAAACGAATGGCATTGGAAGGGTCTTCCTGTAAGTGACATTGCTTTATGTCCAATATCTTATCCCACATACCAGGAATATGAAAGCCCAATGCATCTTTATCCTCGATTTCTTGGTCCGAATTGATTTCCTCCAAGGTAAGCCACCTGCTACTGGAAAAGGAAAACTCCATCTTGTTCCTATAGAAATACTGTTTTTTAGAACCTAGGATGGGCGAAACCATGGGCAATTCCAAATGCCCTATACGCACTAAATTGTTGGTCACCTCCTGTTGTTTATAGGCCAATTGATGCCCATAACCCATGTGTTGCCATTTACAGCCACCACAAACCCCAAAATGTTGGCATTTAGGGGAGGTACGTTTATCGGAAAGTTGATGAAAATGGGTGGGTACGCCTTCATAGTATGCTTTTCGCTTTTTGGTGGTCCGTATATCGACAACATCACCGGGAACGGCATTGGTAAGGAAGATAACGCGCCCATCTGGGGCTTTTGCAACGGTCTTTCCTTTGGCACCGGCATCCAACACCTCTATTTGTTCAAAAAGTACCCTCTTGTTCTTTTTTCGCATATGCAAAGGTAATAGCTTAAAAGAAAAAGACCCTCACGAACAAGGGCCTTTTAACGATGAAAATAAGGCTAATTAAAATGCAATAGGATTATTTTTTGGAATTGAATTTTTCCAAAATTCGCTCCATTTGCTTTCCTGCCGCAGCCCTGCCGCCTAGCCCAAAAGAAAGGGCAATGGTTACTGCAAGGGTACCCAAGGTAATTCCAAAAGCTAGGTTGATAATGTCGTCCGCCATCCCCATGGTCTTTAGGCCCATAGCCAAGAATATGGCTAAAATGGCCGTACGTAAAACGCTGGAAACAAAAGAATTGTCCCTGCTTTTGGATAGTGTGTTTTTCGCAAGCACGGAAATCCAATTCCCAATTAAGATAATGACCAATCCGAAGAGAATTCTACCGGATAGGTTGGTAACCGTTTCCATAAGCCTTGTTAATTGGGAAAACTCCAATTTCTCCAAAGCGGTCAGTAGCCCAAATACAACAATAAAGAAGTAAACAAGGTTTGCTACAAGTTTAGGTAGGTTGCTATTGCCTACCAAATTTTGCAGGTACATTTTTTCAACCAAACTATCAAGCTTCATTTTAGAAAGAATGTCCTGTACAAATTGAGATAAAAAACGCCCTCCAATAACAAATAACATCAGAATAAAAACTGCCAACAATACCTTGGGAATAGCATCAAAAAATTGGGATAGTACCGCTGTTGCCGGCACGGATAAGGTATCCATATTCAAAATATTGAGTGCGGCAATCAGCAATGGAATAAAAATAAAGATAAAAACCACTTTTTTGAGTATTCCAACAAGGTCCAATCCAGAAGAGATGCCTATTTTGGGAATAAATTTCTGAATGGTATCCCCAGACATCCCTACAAGTTCCGATACTACGGATGCCAACATATATCCAATATACCCTACAAGACCGGCACCAATTAAATTGGGGATAAATGCCAAGAATCCGTTCAGTAAATTCTTTACCGGATCAAGTACACTCTGCATACCCAACTTTTCCAATGCCAGCATAAAAACAAAGATCATGACCAAAAAGTAGAACAGTTTACCCACAAATTTGGATAAGGTTATCTTATCACTCTTCATCTTGCCGTCTATGCCCGTGCGTTTAACAAGCTTTGTTGCTACCCGCTTTAACAAGCCTGCGATAAACCACCCTATCAGTACGATCAATAAAGCCCCCAGGGTGCTGGGTAAAAAATCCCCGACCGAGCTGGTAAGGCTATCCAACATGTTTTCTAAATATTCCATTTTTATAGTTTTAAAAAGATTAGTGTCTTTATGGGAACCCTTTTTTTGGAGGAGGTCACAAGTAGAAAATGGTGATGTAAGGAAAAGAAGCCATTTTTTTATATTTTTACGGCTCTACTAGGGATGATTTCTCTCCCACGCTGAATTTCCGAGTCTTCGGAAGGATAAAGGTATCGCAGGAATGGTTATTTTATAATTTTTAAATGCTATTAAAATGGCTGTTTTAGAACAATTGACATCGCAAGAAGCGATAGCACTAGAGAACAAGTATGGAGCCCACAATTACCATCCTTTACCTGTTGTGTTAAGTAGGGGTGAAGGGGTTTATGTATGGGATGTTGAAGGAAAAAAGTATTATGATTTTCTTTCGGCCTATTCCGCGGTCAACCAAGGACATTGCCATCCCGTAATCGTGGATGCCATGAAAAACCAGGCAGAAACGCTGACACTCACTTCCCGTGCATTTTACAATGACATGTTGGGTGCTTATGAAAAGTATGTGACGGAAACCTTTCATTTTGATAAACTGCTACCTATGAACACGGGAGCGGAAGCGGTAGAGACCGCACTTAAAATTTGCCGTAAATGGGCCTATGAAAAAAAGGGGATAGCAGAGAACCAAGCGCAGATTATTGTTTGCGAAAACAATTTTCACGGGCGTACTACAACCATTATTTCTTTTTCCAATGACCCGGTTGCTAGATCCAATTTTGGACCGTTTACCAACGGTTTTATTAAAATTGAATATGACAACCTTGTTGCTTTGGAAGCGGCGTTAAAGGAAAACCCCAATGTTGCAGGCTTCTTGGTAGAACCCATTCAAGGTGAAGCGGGGGTATATGTACCCTCGGATGGCTATTTGGAAAAAGCCAAAGCCTTGTGTGAAAAATACAACGTTCTTTTTATTGCCGATGAAGTGCAGACCGGTATTGCCAGAACGGGCCGGTTACTCGCTACATGTGGGAACTGCTCGTGTACGGACAAACATTGTAGCGGTACGCCAGAGGTAAAACCGGACATCCTAATTTTGGGGAAAGCCCTTTCCGGTGGTGCCTATCCGGTTTCCGCGGTTTTGGCCAATGATCCCGTTATGGAAGTTATCCGTCCTGGTAACCATGGAAGCACTTTTGGTGGTAATCCCGTGGCAGCAGCTGTTGGGATGGCCGCTTTGGAGGTGGTAAAAAATGAAGAACTCGCAAAAAATGCGGATGAACTGGGAGCATTGTTCCGGGATGAAATGAGCGCCTTTATTCCAGAGTGTGACTGGATAACCGCTGTGCGGGGTAGAGGGTTATTGAATGCTATTTTGATCAATGATACGGAAGATAGTTCCACGGCATGGGACATTTGTATGGCCCTTAAGAAAAATGGGCTTTTAGCCAAGCCTACCCACGGTAATATCATTCGCTTTGCCCCCCCATTAGTGATGACCAAAGCCCAATTACTGGATTGCATTAAAATTATATGTAAAACCTTACTGGAATTTAAAGCAGACTAAAATGAGTTCAAATAAAAATCCCCGAAAGGGGATTTTTTATGTCATATTCCAAATACAAAATCTTCCCCGGAAGAGATTCTGAGGCTTGATCTTGGGGTTCAGCTAATTATCTAGCGGCCCCTCTTGTAGGTTTGCTCCGTTTTAATTGGCGCTGAATTTTTTTGATAGCGGATTCAATGGACTTTTCTGGTTCTATGATATTGTACTCCCCCCAAAAATCCGGGTCGGAAAAGCCGATAGCCTCATCACTAAGGATGATGGATTTTTTAATTCGTTCTTTAGCTTTTAAACTTTGGCCTTCCGTATTTTTTTTCCAATCCGTTACGGCCATCTCTGCAGTCATTTTGTATACAGAATTAAAGAGCTTGTCTTTCCAGTTTACCTTAAACTCAAGAAGCACGTTACTGTACCCATAGTACCACTTCCCATCCTTACTTCTGTAATCTACCCGGTAAGCCACTTCTGTGGGCCAAACGTCCACGTTCCTAGGTTTTTTTCGTACGAACAAACGGGAAGCAAGTTCTCTGTTTGTGATGTTCAAATTGTATACGGCACTGGTAAGCGTTTTGTCTTGGGCGTCCACATAAAGCTTGCCCGCGTACAAAGGGGCTGCAATAGTTTCTAGTTGCTTAAAGTTGATGATATACACCTGTCTATCATTGATCATTGTCGTACGATCAAAACTAAAAGTGTAATCATCAAGCTGCTCGTCTGAAAAGATATATTCCGGATATTTCATAATATCGACATATAGTGCATTGAACGGTCCTCCCTGCAATTTGAGGGCCACCGTATCCAATCGCTTATAATCCGTACTTTTTCTGGCTTTATATAACTGCACTGCATCTTTCCTAAAGGAGTCGTATGGGGTTTTATAGATATTGACCACCGCTTCGGAAAGTGATACATTGCGTCTTCTCTTTTTTATGGTTTCCCTATAAAAAGCGGTCATTAGGGTAGGATCGTTAAAATAGTTTTCCCCTTTTTTTGCCAGCACCTCACGTATAAGGCCTTCGGCATCTTTTGGTGCATTGATATTTACCTCTGCCAACTGGGTTACGGAAATTTCCAGTTCAATTTTGTTATTATTTTCATTCAACTCCTGTAAAGGTATTTTAGTGGTTGAATGTCCAAGGAAGGAGAAGCTTACAACACCCTCTGTTATGGAGTTGGGTACCTTAAGCAAAAAGTCACCTTCCGTATTGGAAATGGTAGAGATGTTGGTACCTTCCAAACTTATGGTCGCAAATACCAATTCCTTCTTGGTGTTCTTTTCTACAATTTTTCCTTGGTACTGCTTAAAATCGTTTTCTTCTTGTGCCGTTAGTAACAGACCGCTACTTAAAATAAGGCAAAAACTCAAAAAATATTTAAATGGTTTCATAGCTATAGTAATTTGAAAATCAGTCGTAAAGACCCATAATATCTTATCAAGATACAAAATTATACAATGTGATTTATAGTCCGGCTTTCCGTAGTACTAATCTATTGTTAAGAATTTGGTGCCAGTAGCTGTTTTATTGGTAAATGATGATATACCTGTTCGTTTGATTTTTTGGACCAATTGTGCATTTCATCGAAATTTTGTCTTGCATCCACTCGGATCATTATCTTTACCGCGTATGAAGAAAAGTATGCTTTTTCTGGTGCTGGTTTTATTGGCGACCCGTGTCAGTAGTCAAATAGACCAAGACAAGGCCCTTCATTTTCTTGGGGGTAACCTATACGGCTTGGCAGGTGCGGGGATCGCAAAGCAAATCTCCAAAGGAAATAGATGGTGGACTTTTGCCGGGGCTATTGGCGGAAGTACCTTAATTGGTCTGGGAAAAGAAGCGGTGGATGCAGGCCAGCGCCCCAATGGTTGGGACAATGATGATCTTTTAGCTACGATTTTAGGGGGGGTAACCGTTGGATTGACGATTGATTTGTTTACCAATCACAAAAAGCAAAAGCAAAGGTATAAACGTCTACGTAAGAATACGAACACCATTGGTTTGTTACAATTAAAAAGCCTATTGGATGTGGAGTTTGCGGCAAATGGAATGCCTAGCTTAACGGAATTAGGTTTCTCCACGGCAACCTATGCCAATTTACATTAAAGCAAACCACGCGCTTTTATTTCCAAATATTTATTGATGGTATTGATGGTAAGGTCTTCGGGTTTTGTCAAAATGGTTTGGATGCCATATTTGCGCAATTCGTTTACGATTAATTTTTTTTCAAATACAAATTTTTCCGCAATGGTCTGCTCAAAAATTTGATGGGTGTTTTTTGCTTTTTTCTGGGAAAACTCCAATAATTCCGTGTTTTCAAAGAAGATGACGACCAATAAATGCTGTTTGGCAATTGCCTGTAAATAAGGCAATTGTCTGTTAAGGGCGTCCATGGTTTCAAAATTGGTATACAACAGCAACAAACTCCTTTGGTTAAGGTTACGTTTGATGTCGATATAAAGCCTACTAAAGTCGCTCTCTACAAAATTGGTCGCTATATGGTAAAGGGTTTCCAAAATAAGGTTCATTTGTGAACTTCTGCGTTCCGCTACGACCCTGTTTTCTATGGAGTTGCTAAAGGAAAACATACCCGCTTTATCATTCTTTTTTATGGCAATATTGCTGATGACCAAAGTGGCGTTAATGGCATAATCCAATAAACTCAATTGTTCAAACGGCATTTTCAT
>CALGQU010000093.1 GCA_937959125.1 uncultured Croceitalea sp. | reverse complement strand
GGCCAGTTTGGATGCGGATGATGGATTTACCACGCAATTAAAGGTAGGCAAGCACTATCTCTTGGCCGATGAACCCGAAAGTTTTGGAGGTAATGATTTTGGGCCTTCTCCCTATGAGTTGGTTTCCGCAGGCTTATCCGCATGTACGGTAATGACCATTCAAATGTACACCAAACGCAAAGGTTGGGATGTTACCAATGTGGAAGTACATACTTCTTATAGTAAATCACACGCTATAGACTGCGAAAATTGCGATGAACAAAGTGCCAAGATAGATACCTTTCAACGGGAAATACGGTTTATTGGCAATTTAGATGACAAACAAATACAACGGTTGCTGCAGATAGCGGACAAATGCCCCGTGCATAAGACCTTACACAATGAAACCCAGGTTATCACCACGCTACTCCCTTAAAGGCGCATATGAAGGATATCAAAATATTCAATTTCCAGTTCTATAACGTGGTAATGCAATTCCTTTAATTGTTTAAAGTAATCCGCTTGTGTAATTTCCCCAAGTACTCTCCTATCTTTTAACACTTGATATGATTTGCAAAACAATCTTCTTTGTTTGCAATAGCTAAAAAAATCAAGATACTTAGATGGTTGATAAACCAACATCTTTCCGTATTTAGTATTAATTTCAATTTGTTCTACGGGGGAACTAGAACTGTAATTTAAACGCGTAAATACCTATAATCGTATTTTTCTTACATTTTATCGTGATTTTTAATAACTTCTTACATTGCGCTTATGACCCACCAAAAACTTGTAAGTCCAATTTTTGAGATGGTACTGACCTCAAACTATTACACCCTACTTTTGCCAGAGCGTATTATAGCTCCGTTTCTAGAAAAAAATCAAAAACGGGTAAGGGCCATAGCCACTTTTGAAACTAAAAAACTGGAGTTTTTTGGGGCGATACAAAAAAGAAACGGGGAACATTATATGATGTTTGGCAAGCGTTACCAAAAAGAACTTGGGTTATTTCCCAATGACCTTTTTGAATTGCAATTTTTTGAGGATACCTCAAAATATGGGGTTAAGGTACCTGAGGAATTCGAGGCCGTGATGTTAAGCGATCATGATGCTTTTCAGCTGTTTGAATCGCTAACTCCCGGTAAAAAAAGAGGTCTTATTTACGCTATTGCCAGGTACAAGAACGCTCAAACCAAAATTGACAAAACCCTTATTTTGTGCGAAAACTTAAAAAGAGGGGTACGCAATCCAATGCAACTGTTAAAACGATGATTTTAATAATAAGGTTGAAATGCCCTTAAATATTCGTTATTTTAGGGGCAAACTAAAACACATATTCCATGAAAAAAATAAAAGTTATTCTAGTCGCTACACTTTTGGTAAGCGCATTCGGCTGTAAAGAGGTCAAGAAAAACGCTGAGGCTGCCGCTGACGAGGTAGAAGAAGCCAAAGATGAAATGGAAAAGATGGAAAAAGAAGAAGTCATGGAAGTAAAAACCATCACTTTTGATATGGAAGCCAAAAGCGATAGCAATGTTGGTGGGCAAGTTACATTTAGCGAGGACAATGGAAATGTAGTCATGAAAGCGATGCTTACGGGGCTTAGCGAGGGTGAACATGCCATTCATATCCATGAGAAGGCGGACTGTTCTTCTGCTGATGGTAAATCCTCCGGTGGACATTGGAACCCAACCTTTCAACCGCATTCCAAATGGGGTGCTGCGGAAGGTTACCATAAAGGGGATATCGGTAATTTTGTGGCGGATGCCTCTGGTAATGCAACCATAGATTTTGCCACCGGCGAATGGTGCATTGGTTGTGAAGATGAAACGAAAAATATTTTAGGAAAAGCAGTAATCGTGCACCAAGGCGTGGATGATTATACTTCCCAACCCAGTGGTGCGGCTGGTGCAAGGGTCGCTTGTACGGGAATTATCCAATAATCCTACCCCTAAACATAAAAAGAACCGCTCCAATGAGCGGTTTTTTTGTACCCAATCCGGAAATAGCTATGTCTTTATTCCTTATTTTTAGATATAGCTAAAACCAATACGTATGAAACTAGGCGCTTTTTCTATAAGCCTCTCTGTCAATGACTTAGAAGCATCAAGAACTTTTTATGAAAAACTGGGATTCGCCATCTTTGCGGGTTCCATGGAGCAAAGTTATTTAATCATGAAAAATGGGAACGCCCTTGTTGGTCTGTTCTATGGAATGTTTGACAACAACATCCTTACTTTCAACCCGGGTTGGGATGAAAATGCCAAAAAACTAACTCCATATGACGACGTTCGGGAAATCCAAAAACATCTAAAAGCCAATGATGTCTCCTTGGTCAAAGAGGCTGATGAAAATAGTGAAGGTCCCGCAAGTCTTATGGTAAAGGACCCAGATGGCAATACGATTCTTATCGATCAGCACGTATAAGCAATAGTAAATTCAAAAAGATGGGCTTGGTATAAATGGCAACAGAAATAGATCGCTTGATATTAAAATTTCAAAACAAAGATACCCTTGCTTTTGAAAAGTTGTACCGGATGTATGCAGATAATATCTGTGGGGTCATCAATGTAATCATAAAAAACCCGGAGCGTTCCCAGGAGCTATGCCAGGATGTTTTTGTAAAAGTCTGGGAAAAATCAGCTTCTTATACCCCTTCTAAAGGACGCTTTTTTACGTGGATCTTGAATATAGCCAGAAATATGGCCATAGATGAACTACGCTCTAAATCCCATAAAAACCAAAAACAAAACCTCAATACCATTACTTTCGTAGATATAGTGACCCAAAGTGAAGATTTGGACAATACCACGGACACTATTGGGGTGGAAGCCTTACTAAAAGGACTTAAAGAAAAATGTGTTTTGTTAATAGATTTGCTTTATTTTAAAGGATATACACAAAAAGAAGCTGCCGAGGAAATTGATGTACCATTGGGGACCATCAAAACAAGGTTAAGGGCCTGTATTTCTGCTATTAGAAAAAAGTTTGGGTTATAATGGATGTACAAAAATACATAGCATCTGGAACATTGGAACTCTATGTTGCCGGTTTACTCTCCGAAAAGGAAAACGAAGAGATACATAGGTATGCCGACGTATATCCGGAAATCCGGAAAGAAATAGAAGCCATAGAAGCTGTCGTACTACAATTGACCAAAAGCACTTCCCCAGGAATGCCAAATACCGCATTTGACGCTATCCGGAGTCATACCAATGACGATGTTGTTCCCTTGAATACCAAAACCCCCGTTTTTAGCTATTTGGGTTGGGCGGCCTCTCTCCTATTTGCAGCGGGCATGTTATGGATGTATCTTGAAAATGGCAAACTGAATACCGAGGTTAAGGTAGTGGAACAGGAACGCCAAACCTTAAAAGAACAACTCGATGGCATTGAGGAAACCCTGGCCAATAATGAAGAAACGGAATGGTTACTTAATGCTTTGCGATCCAAAGAAATTGCAGTAGTGGCCCTAAACGGTCAAAGTGTTGCCCCTACTACCTACGCCAAGGTGTACTGGAATAAAAAAGAACAGAAAGTTTATGTAGATGCCCAAGGGCTACCAGAACCACCAGAGGGCTATGACTATCAAGTATGGTCATTAACATTGGAACCTTTAGCACCTACAAGTATCGGGGTTTTATCCAATTTTGAAGTAAATAGCACCCGTGTCTTTGAATTGCAAAACGATAACACCTCTGAAGCGTTTGGCATTACTTTGGAACCCGAAGGCGGTAGCGAAACACCCAATTTGGAACAATTGTATACCTTAGGCACCGTAGGCCCCTAATCCATGGAAGTTTCCAAACCCATATTACAGATCAAAGAAATTGAGGGTGAAACTACGTGGTCTATACGGCATAAGGTCATGTGGCCCACAAAACCACTGGCTTACGTACAACTGCCGGAGGATGACAAGGGACTACATTATGGATTGTTCTCCAATACGTCATTGGTTTCCGTGGTTTCCCTATTTATTACGGAAGATGTGGCCCAGTTTAGAAAACTGGCAACGGTAGAAGCATATCAAGGAAGAGGACTTGGTTCGCTTTTGTTAGCGCGTATTCTAGATATTTGTACCGCAAAGCACATTAAAAAAGTTTGGTGCAACGCCCGTAAGGATAAGCTTGGCTTTTATACCAAATACGGATTTAACCCTACAGATAAAACGTTTATAAGAGGTGGAATTTCCTATATCATTTTAGAAAAAGAACTATGATCAACCTTACTGAATTAGAACCGGCATTGCTACTCATAGACATCCAAAAAGGATTTGAGGATGAGGCCCACTGGGGAGGCAACAGAAACAACAGGGACGCCGAGGAAAAATGCGCTCGCCTTTTGGAGTTATGGCGCAGTCTTCAACTGCCCGTTTTTCATATCATGCACGGCTCAAGGGACCCCAATTCGCCTTTGCACCCATCCCAACCCGGTTTCAAGCTGCATGATAGCATTCAACCTCTAGCTTCGGAGCCCGTTATCGTAAAAGACGTGAACAGTGCCTTTATTGGTACCGATTTGGAGCAGACCTTAAGGGAAAAGGGCATCAACACCTTAGTTATTGCAGGTTTGACTACCAACCATTGTATTTCCACCACTACAAGAATGGCAGGAAATCTGGATTTTAACACCTATTTGGTGAGCGATGCCACGGCCACTTTTGACCGAAAGGGCCTAAATGGGGAAACCTATGAAGCTGAACTGGTACACCAAACTACATTGGCCAGCTTACATGAAGAGTTTGCAACCGTTATCACCCTTAAAGAATTACAAGCATGCTAACAGAAAAGGAAAAAATGATTCTTGGAAAGCCCTATAATCCCTTGGACAAAGAGTTGGTTTCCGCAAGGGTACATGCCCAGCTGTTACAAAAGGAATTTAATGCTACCGCCCCGGATAATGGGAAAGAACGTAAACGTCTATTAAAAGAATTGGTTCCCCATCAAAAGAAAAGCTGTTTTGTACACCCTCCTTTCTATTGCGATTATGGTTTTAATGTAACGCTTGGGGAACGGGTCTTCTTAAATTTCAATTGTACGGTATTGGATGCCGCCCCCGTTACAATTGGGGACAGAAGCATGTTGGGTCCCAATGTTCAGCTGTATACGGCCACACATCCATTAGACGCTCAGGAACGGGCTACAGGTATAGAGTCTGGCCAAGCTATAACCATAGGTAAGGATGTATGGATAGGTGGTAATGTCACCGTTTGCCCCGGAGTTTCCATTGGGGACAGAACCGTTATCGGTGCCGGAAGTGTTATAACCAAGGATATTCCAAACGATGTGGTTGCTGCAGGAAATCCATGTAGGGTAATCAAACCCATTGCAAATAAAGGATAAAGAACAAACTTTACATAAAAAAAAACTTCCTAGCAAAAGGCCAGGAAGCTTCTCTTAAAAAACACTCCATAGCAATTTTTCTGCATTTTATAGACGCTCAATAGCATCCATAGCTAACGGCCCCAGTTCATAACCTGCCATTACCAATTCTTCTTTTAAGGGGCTTAACTTATCATAATTGCCCTGCGCTTTATATACCTTGGCTACAGTCAACAAAACTGCTGGTTCAAAGGTCTTCCCAACGATATGATCTTCTACAATATCCTTGGCTTTCCCCGTTTTTCCAATACCCAAATATGCCGAAGCCAACAAACCATAGGCTTCGGGGGTGGGTCTGTTGGCAACTTCTCGTAGGGCAAGCTCCAAAGATGCATTGGGTTGTTCCATATCATCTATCAAATAGGGAATGGTATAAGCGTCGTACATAACGCCATATGCCTTATCTGTAACAGCCTTTGCATACATTTTCCTGTTTTCATCCGCTTTGGCCGCATTTCCCATAAAATCAGCTATTTCTGCTTTAAGCAAATAGTAGTCCGGGGCCTTATGGTATTGGGTAATGGTATTCAAAATTCGTAGAGCCTCTTTCCCATTTTTTTCGTGGGAATAGACCAACCATGCAATACCCTTCTTAGCATAGGCGTTCCTTGGGTCAATCTCCAAGGTTTTAAGGTAGTGGGCATACGATTTTTCCAACTCCCCGGCATGGCCATAATAGTCCGCAATATTGGAGTACGACCATATTAGGAGTTCCTTGTTCTTTGAAGATTCTGCACGCTGGAGTGCTTTTTCCATCAATCCTATGGTGGTGTCCAAATCCCCTTTATAATCATTCCACTTTGCAACACGGATCAAATACCCAAAATCTGACCAATTTTTGATGCTATCCAGGTATCTTTCCGCCAGTACATAATTGCCAAGTTCCATATGCACATCAAAAAGTAGGCTTTGTGTACTTTTCTTGCCACCACCAATGCTATAAGCTTCATTGGCTATGGCCAGTGCTTCTTTAAAACGGTGTTGCGCAATGTAATTCCTAGCCAAAGCCCTTCTATATCCAGACCTGCCAATATTGGCTATTTCAACGGCTTTGGTCAATGCGCGTTCTGCTTTCTTTAGATATTCAATATTTCCGGTTTTTTTAAAATAGCGGGTATACTCCCCTGCCACCTTTCCAAAACTCAATAATTGTGTACTGTCTGCTTGAATCTTTGAATTCCATTGCTCAAAGTATTTAGAGGTTGTTTTAGGGGTTTCTAGGGTAAGGTATTGATTGTAATCGCTTGCATTGGTTATGATGTCTGTCTCTTTTTTAGCACAGGACACTACTAGTAGGACTAAGAGGCTATACATTAATTTATTCATCAGCTTTGTTTTAAAGGAGTCATATTTACTATTTCCTAAAAAATGGGGAGAACCAAAAATCCTCCCCGTTCCTTTTCATAGCACTATCTGTTATTCCGGGTTTCCAATGTATGGGAAAGTAGTCGTAATATTATCAGCGGTTAGGGCAACACCATCCGTGACCAATTGTGGTAAACCACCCTCGCCATTAAAACGTGCACCGTCACCACCACCAAAAAGTAGGATAAGGGAAACATCAATAATATCGTCCTGTAACGTTCTGCCGGTAAGGCCTACGGCTCCAGAATAGTCCGGTGCGCCGCTACCCGGATTAAAATAGGTGGTTGGCGCATTTGGCGCCACTTCCAAAACATCGGTAGCCAAAACCGTGGTAAGTACCGTTGCACTAACTGGATTGTCCGTAAAGCCATCACTATCCGGACCATTCAATATATCGCCTAAAATATTAGGTTGATAGTCCACATCTTCGGCCGTTAATCCCAATGCAAGGGCATAGGCATCATGTAAGGCTTCTAACCGGGCTTCATACGCTGCTTGAAAAGTAGTTCCTTGTTCAATAGGTATGGACACGTTGTGGGCATCCTTGGCATCGTTATCAGCACCTAGAACCGTATTTATCCCTGGACGCCCCATATGATCTACTTGGGCAAAAGTGCCAGAAAAATCGGGGTCCATACCCATAACCTCACATGGGGTACAAATACCTCCACAATCCACACCGATTTCATCACCGTTCATAATTCCATCCGTACAAGTTGCACTTGCCATTGGCTCCGGGGCGTTATCATCGGTATCGCAGGCCACAACCGTCAATACCAACGCTAAAAACATATATGTTACTGTATTTAATTTCATCTTAAAATTGTCTTTTAGTTAATTATTGTCTTCTGTTAGTGGTTGTCCATGTCTTATATACCGGGAGTCCAAGGACATTGGTTCCCGTTGCTTCGCCAATCATACTATTGGGCAATTCCACCACAATGGACATGGTATTAGCGTCTGCAAACGTATCTTGACCCGGAACGTTAAAACCGGAATTGTCTTCCATACTTGGGGCCAACACCTCATTAAAACGGAAAAAATCGAAATAGAAAGGGTCTTGCCGTGGCCCTGCGAATAGTGACACGCCATCCGCTGTAGTTTCTATAGTGGCGGTTGCGGCAGAAATTTCTACATCCCCTAGAGGGAAATCCACCAGAACTTCACTAGTCAATCCGGTTTGGTTAGGTGACGCTGGGCCAAAAAAGTACATACGACCATCCCTTGGAATGGCTTGTATGACCATGTCTTCCGTTAAATCACCATCCAAGTCAATATTGATTTCGGTCAACACATCCTCGTCAAATGTGCCAAATGCCAAATCATCCAATACATTGGATTGCAAATCCACAATAAATACGGTATTGTCTGAACCCTCGGTAGGTTCAAACGCAAAAAAGTCTGCAATATCCGCAGTAGTTCCAGAACTTCCCGGGGCATCAATATGGTCAGCGGCAGTGAACAAAATACTTGCGGATACCAACATACCAAAGCCTAATACAAAAGCTACATTTTTTTTCATTTGTTGTTTTTATTAATTGTTTGTGCCCTACCTACGAAGCCTAACCATGCCGGGTTTGGTTTTGAATGTTAAAATATTCTAAATGCATATAAATATGGGCA
The DNA here is from genome assembly GCA_937959125.1 of uncultured Croceitalea sp. Classification (GTDB taxonomy): domain Bacteria; phylum Bacteroidota; class Bacteroidia; order Flavobacteriales; family Flavobacteriaceae; genus Croceitalea. Next base: position 1,343 of record CALGQU010000093.1, on the reverse strand, counting down.
TACGGGCATTGTAGTGAAAGTCCTTTATTTTCATTTTCTTTGAACAATCAAATCAATGCTATGAACCCTTCTGCCCCGGGTTGGATTACGAAATACGGTTCTCTCTTGGTGGGAAATGTCACCACCTATTCTTCATTTGATGAACTTTACCAAGAGCATTTGGAGCACGGTTTTGTTTATGGCATCCATTTGAAACCCCCTCATTTTATACAACCGGAACACGAGCTGGGAGAAGATGAGATAGCAAAAATCAACCTTTTAAACACGCTGTATTTTTGTTTCTATTTTGAAAAAGGTTCTTCTAATTTTGAAGAATTTGTAAGTACAGTTTTCAATTTCTATCAAGAATTGGATGTTGGTAAGATTTCATTTCTGAACAAAATAATGGCGGGCAACAAAACCGTATCACAATTAGAGAAACTTATAGATTCTAGAATATACCCCAATGGTAGTGTCTTTAGAAAAGCATTGGGAAGTAGTATAACAAACTCTCTTCTTTATATTGATGTATTGGCTTTTAGGAGCTACCTGTCCAAGGTTGGAAATGTGAAAGGCAAAGCCCAATTTTTGGAATACGTAACCCTCTCCTTGGCCTACCAAGCCTTGAACTCCAAACAAGCCAAGGAACACGATGAAAAGTTGATCCAATTATTAAAAGCATCCCTCTCTTATGTTGATGTTGACGAAACTGATTTTATAGGAAATTATCCAGAGATTTTAAGGCAGGATTTCAGTCGTTGCGAAGCAGATTTTTTATTGGATTTTTCATGCCTGGCAGTATGGGAAGATAACACTTTGGACCCAACAGAATCACGCTTCATTTTTTCCATTGCAAACCATCTTGGAAAGACCAAATTGGAGGGCCAAAAATCTTTGCAAAATGTTACTCGGTTCTTTACCCAAAATTTAGAAAAAATAAGCTATTTAAAAGAGACCAATTTAGCTTCCAAATTCTATGAAGGGATGACCAAAAATGTAAGTAAACTTATTTTAAGAAACAGTAGACGATTAAAAAAGGAGCTTTCTGAAAGTAAAGAATTGGTCCAACTTTTAGCCAAATCCACCACCAAGGATTTAGATGATGAGGAGCGCAAAAAAATCCAAGCACAACTTCTAGATGTTTTTAAGTCTATTCCTTCGTTAGCCATTTTCTTGCTTCCGGGTGGGGCAGTGCTTCTACCAATTTTTATTAAATTGATTCCTAAATTATTGCCCTCGGCATTTGATGACAATAGGGTAGGGAAAGGTTGATTAAAACAATGCTAAAAAGGAAGTATAAGAAAAATCTATTGTTATTGTCAAATGATTTTAAACCAACTATTTAAACAACTTTACTCCAACCA
>CALGQU010000092.1 GCA_937959125.1 uncultured Croceitalea sp. | reverse complement strand
AAAGCGGTCTCCCGTCTACGGTTTAAATCCTTGCCTGATATGTAAACAAGTTATAATATCTGCCTTCGGTGGCAATCAGTTCGTCATGGGTGCCTTGCTCCGCAATCCTACCATTTTCAATGACCAAGATTTGGTTCGCTTTGCGGATCGTACTTAGGCGGTGCGCGATGACAAAGGTAGTCCTTCCTTTGGTGAGCTGCGCTAAACTTTTTTGGATCAAAGCCTCACTTTCCGTATCCAAATTGGAAGTAGCTTCGTCCAAAATCAAAATTTTTGGATTGGCCAGTACGGCACGTGCAATGGCAATACGCTGGCGTTGCCCCCCGGATAGTTTAACCCCACGTTCGCCAATAAGGGTATCCAAGCCATCATCAAAACGATCCGTAAATTCATCCACATAAGCGGCTTTGACAGCTCCTTGCAACTCCTCTTCCGTAGCATTGGGTCTTGGAAATAATATGTTGGCACGGATAGTGCCTTCAAACAAAAAATCATCTTGCAATACCACACCCAAGAACTGCCGAAAACTGGTGAGGTCAATTTTGGCCAAATCCTTTCCGTCTACGGTAATGGTACCCCCATCCGGATTCAAAAAACTGGCGGCTAAACCGGCGATGGTACTCTTTCCGGAACCAGAACTACCTACCAAGGCAATGACTTCACCAGCTTTGGCTTTAAAACTGATGTTGTGTAAAACCTCCTTATCTTCTTCATAGGCAAAGGATACATTGCTAAAAACAACATCGCCCTTTAGTCTTTGTAAACGTTGGGTTCTGTCTTTTTCGTCGGACTCGGCGGTTTTGTTCATGAGTTCCTCGGTACGATCCAATCCTGCCAAGGCCTCCGTTAATTGGCTTCCAATATTGCTCATCTGTAGAATGGGAGCCACCATAAGCGCTAAGAGAAAAGTAAATTCAAGATACTGTCCTTTGGTTATTGTGCCTTCAATGAGGAGGTGGCCTCCATAGCCCATCATGATAACCGTGGTGGCCAAGCCCAAAAGAAAGGTAGAAGAACTTGCCATTATTGCTGTAGCGGTCAAGCTCTTTTTTACATTTTTAAAGATTTTTGCGACCCCGTTTTCAAAAACTTTGGCTTCCTGAGCTTCGGCATTGAATCCTTTGATGACCCGGATACCTGCCAGGGTTTCGGTAAGCCGTCCTTTGACTTCGGCATTTATTTTTCCCCGTTCACGAAAGACCGGACGGATAACTTTAAAGACTTTTAATGCAATCAAGGCAAAAAGGATAAGTGGGGCAAAGGTCAAGAGTGTCATTGTAGGGCTAACACGGAGCAATAAAATTAAGGATACTATAGCGGTTATGGTCCCCCCAACCAATTGTACCAATCCGGTACCAATAAGATTGCGAACCCCTTCTACATCACTCATAATACGGGAAACCAATGCGCCGGACTTGGTATTATCAAAAAACCGAATGGGCAAGGAAAGTACCTGCTTTTGTACCTGCGCCCTAAGTTCAGAAATCATGTACTGCGCCTGGATGCTCAATACCTTGGTCAATAAGAACGAGGTTATTCCCTGAATTAAAAAAGCAATGGCAACAAGAATGACCACCGTTTTTAAAAGGGGATAATCAGCATTGGGAACAATATCATCAAAAAAATACCGCAAAGAAACGGGGGCAACAAAACTTGCCGCTTTGTTAAGAACAATCAATAAAAGTCCTAAAAGCACCAGGTTTCGTCTAGGCCAGATGATGGTTTTAAATGCTTTGAGAATACTTACTTTTTCAGTTGCCATAGCTATTTGGATAATGGTGTGAAGAACCCTATACTATCAGGTGTTGCCTTATTGTTTTGAGCCAAACTTTTACCAATTCATTAATTTTTTAGGACTTCATAGGGGCCAAAATGGAAATTGCGGGTTTGCCACCAATGATATCCAAACACATTGCTTATGTAATATCCTTTTCTCTTCGTTTTCCTATGGCTTTGTACTGCTATCCGCGCGCTAACCGGACATGCCACGCCAAAAAAGAGGATTTTTCCCAGCAATTTGAATGCCGTAGGGTTAAGGATGGCAAAGTTATATGAAAATGCGGTGGAAAAGTAGTTAACTTTTTACGTTCAAAGCAAGGACTTGGTTTTAGCGACATATTTCCCATAACTTTAGGCATGGTTAAAATAAAGTTTGACCTAAATGATGCATATTCTTAGAAAACTGGTTTTAGTAATCGTATTTTTCTTGTTCCTGCAAACGAGTGCACAGGAACGGTATCCTAGGCTTACGGAATACGTGACCGATAGTGCGGGTGTTTTTACACCAACCCAACTGTTAGAGCTGCAAAAGAAACTTCAAATCTTTGAAGAGGAAACGACCAATCAGATTGTGGTTTTGACCATTACTGAATTAGGATATGAGACTATTGAGACCTACGCCAATGGTGCGTTTAACCAAAACGGACTGGGCCAAGCGGATAAGGATAATGGTATTTTACTGTTGTTTTCAAAAAACGACAGAGAGGTAAGAATTGAAGTTGGATACGGTCTGGAAGATAAGATTACCGACGCTATCGCTTCAAGGATTATTAGGAATACCATAATACCATTGTTTAAAGAAGAACAATACTTACAAGGCCTGGATACTGCTCTAGATGAACTCATCCTGTATTTAAAGGACCCCGTGGCACTAGCACGTACCAATAAGGAAATTGAGGAAAAAAAACGTAAGAATGAAAAAATAGGCAGGTATTTTTTGCTGGTTTTTAGTATGGTTTTTTTGGGCGTTGGAGGCTTTTTCTTCTACCAAGTCTATCGTAATCTTATTGCGATTTTCAGAAGGGTATTTACAGGAAAACGCAGTGTTTTAGTGGCACTTTTCCTTGTGCCCATAACATTTGC
>CALGQU010000091.1 GCA_937959125.1 uncultured Croceitalea sp. | reverse complement strand
GCCAAAGAGGTAGAAGAAAATGGTATCGAATTGGGAGAGATGAACAAATTGCTGTTGGAGAAGATAGAGGAGTTGACCTTATATATCTTGCAACAGCAAAATGAACTTCAAGTTCAACAAGGCAGGAATTATAAGCTGGATTTGGAAATTAAAGACTTAAAAAAGAGTCATCAAGCTATTTTAGAAAAGTTTCAGAAACTTTTAGAAAACAAGTAGCAAATAATCCTACTTGGCTTACTTTGCGGTCATTTGCATTGCCCACAAAATTAGTATCTTCAGTCCAATCAAAATACGGCGACTATGAAGGTTACTTTCATTTTTTTGTTAGGTTTTTTTGTTTTGGCCCTTGCTTCCTGTAATCAAGTTGCCAAGGAACCCCTATTCAACGGTAAAGATTTAAACGGTTGGCATATCGATGTTCCTTTATTGGACTCCGTACCGGATGGGATAAAACCTTTTATTGTACGAGATGGACTTTTGGTGAGTTTGGGAACGCCGAAAGGGCATTTGATTACTAATGAAGCCTACGAAAATTACCGATTAACGTTGGACTATCGATTTTCTGGAGCTCCGGGGAATTCCGGTGTTTTGGTGCATGCTTCTACACCTAGGGTCTTGTATAAAATGTTTCCAAAATCCATTGAAGTGCAGTTGAAGCATGAAAATGCCGGGGATTTTTGGTGCATCGTAGAAGATATTGAAACCCCAAACATGGAAGAAAGGCGCGGTCCTAAAGCGAAGTGGGGCGGTACCGCAGGGAAGTTAAGAAGGATCAAAAACCTTACCGATGATTCAGAAAAACCCCTTGGCGAGTGGAATTCACTACAAATAGAATGTATAGTGGATACGGTAAAAGTTTGGGTCAATGGGGATGTAGTCAATCATGGATACAATGCCACAGCAACCTCTGGGCAAATTGCTATCCAAGCAGAGGGTTCCGAAGTGGAATTTAGAAATTTGGTCTTGGAAAAGCTTTAAACCGGCAAGCGATGGTACCATAATCCCAAAACTGGTGTGGGGAACCCATTTTTTATTGGGAATTGGGCCGCTTTGGAATGTTTTTTGCTACTTCTTTTAACAGGAATATGGGTAGGGCTTTATTGTCAAACTCATGCTAAGGTAGTATTCAATCATTGAAACTGGGCTTTCCAGAACTATAGATTGATTAAACGCCAAATTAACAAGAGGTTTGTCTCAAAAATATAAGGATGGGAAAAATAACACAAGTATGGATTGCGGTAATGGCGGTATTGGCTTTAGGGTCCTGCGGAAGCGGAAAAAAAGCTGCTTATTCCGATGCTGAACTCGAAGCGTTCAAAACATTTTTAGAAAACAAAGAATTCGTTTTTAAGGCAAGATGGGCAAATCCATTGGCTTCACAAGGATTGAATGCCATTGCCAATGCAGGACTTTTGGCACCTGGAAGTACCGCTGGGAGAATTGACCTTTTTAACAGTAACAACACCCTAGAAATCAACGGGGATACCATTACGGCCAATTTACCTTATTATGGGGAAAGACGGTTTGCAGGGGGGTACAACACCAATAACACAGGGATTAAATTTAACGATACCCCAGAAGATTATACCATAGCATATGATGAAAAGCGTAATGCCTATACAATGGCATTCGTAATTAACAATGGTACGGAAAATTACAATGTTACGGGTACGTTTTTCCCAAACCTTAGCGCCAATGTATTCATAAATAGCACGCAGCGACAGGGGATCGGTTTTACGGGAAAACTTGAAACGATTGCCGAGCGTTGATTTTAGAATTGCTCACAAGAAAGTAGGGCAATGGCTTATGGTCACCTGTCGTTGAAAATTAAGCACCGGAATTTGCATTTCAATTTTGTTCCTTATTTTGTGCTTCACAAAAATCGGTTAACTTGCTAACTTATACGTTAGCTTAGCATGGAACATACGAAAGGCATATCCCGTAGGGAATTCACAAACTATTCTGCAGCAGCCCTACTTTTAATGTTATTCCCAAATACCGCATGGTCAATGGAAAGAGAACCCAAATTTAAGATGGGCTTACAACTGTTCTCCATTCGGGATGCGTTGGAGAAGGATGTACTTGGCACCCTTAAAACCATAAAGCAATTGGGATACCAAGATGTGGAAACCTATGGTTTTGACCCCAAAAACCAAACTTATTATGGATATAACTGCAAAGATTTTAAGGTCATTTTAGACGATTTGGGTTTGTCCGCTTCCAGTGGACATTATGGTTTTTCCGACTATTTTACCGCTTCAGAATCAGAATTGAAGGCTTATGTAGATACTTGTATTGCCAGTGCCAAGATCTTGGGAAAAAGTTTTATTACATGGCCCTGGTTGGCTCCAGAACATAGAAATTTAGAGGATTTTAAGGTCTTGGCCGATAAGCTTAACCGTATTGGGGAACAGGTAACTAGTGCGGGTTTGGGATTTGCATACCACAACCACGATTTTGAGTTTATACCCCATGAAGGACAAACGGGCTATGATATCATATGGGAACGTACGGATCCCAAACTCGTAAAACTACAGTTGGATCTGTACTGGGCCGTGCATTCTTCGCCAAAAGATCCATTGACCTTGGTAGCTTCGGACCCTGCCCGTTTTGTCATGTGGCATATTAAGGATATGGACAAACGTACCAGGGATTATACGGAATTGGGTAATGGTTCCATCGACTACATCAAAATGCTTTCTAAGCTGGACCAATCCGGATTACAATTTTATTATTTGGAACAAGGTGGTAATTTTGCAAAGGATTCCATGCAAAGTATCGCGCAGAGCGCACAGTACTTTAAACATAACTTGCAACACTTTTTATGAAAACAACACGAATTTTTACAGGTCTTTTGCTTTTAGTGGCATGTATTGCATGTAAAGAAAGCAAAAAACCCGCAACAGAGGAAACGGTGCAATATGACGAACCACAAAGCACTTTACCGTTAGATCGGTTAAACCTACCGGAAGGGTTTAGTATTGAGGTGTTTGCAGATGGTATTGACGGCGCTAGATCTATGGCAATGGGTGATGATGGGACACTTTTTGTAAGTACCAGAACAGAAAACCTAGTGTATGCGGTCCAAGACAGGGATAATGATTTTAAGGCCGATCGCATCATGGTCTTGGATTCCCTTGAGGTACCTAACGGGATTGCCTACAGAAAAGGATCGTTATATGTGGCCGAAGTAGGTAGGCTTCTGCGGTATGATGCTATAGAAAAAAACTTGGACAGTGTTCCAGAACCTGTGGTGGTGTATGATGATTATCCTACGGAGTTTCATCATGGTTGGAAGTATATTGCTTTTGGCCCGGATGATAAACTGTATGTTCCTGTAGGTGCACCCTGTAATATATGCGATTCCACAGTGGTCGACAAGCGCTATGCTACTATTACCCGCATGGATGTAGATGGTTCCAATAGGGAAATCGTTGCCCATGGCGTGCGTAATTCCGTAGGTTTTACGTGGCATCCAGAAACCAAGGAACTGTGGTTTACGGATAACGGCCGTGATCTAATGGGGGATGATGTGCCCCCATGCGAATTGAATAGGGTTTCCAAAGATGGGCAACACTTTGGATATCCTTTTTGCCACGGCGGTGATATTGCGGACCCGGAATATGGAAAATTACGCCCCTGTTCAGAATTTGTACCTCCCGTACAACGTTTAGGTGCTCATGTTGCGCCCCTTGGCGTTAAATTCTATACCGGAAAAAGCTTTCCCAAGCAATATGGGGATTACGCCTTTATTGCGGAACATGGCTCTTGGAACCGATCCAAAAAAGTAGGCTATAAGATTTCATTGGTCAAGTTGAAAGATAATGAGGCCGTCGCTTATGAAACTTTTATTGACGGTTGGTTGGACGATGAAAGCCAAGAAGCCTTTGGCAGACCGGTGGATATCTTGTTTATGAAAGACGGGTCCATGTTGATTTCTGATGATTATGGCGATGCGATTTACCGGGTCACATATACGGGAAATGCATTGGCCGCTAATTGATATTTTGATCCTGTTAAAAAGAATCCTTAAAAAAATGCTAGCAACCCTTGGGATACTGGTCATCACTTTGGTGATGGTCTATATATTGTTCGTTCGTTTTTATCCCGGTTTTGGGGGTGATGTTAGTAAAGAACAGAAAACCGTTTATACCGCTTCGGCAAATTTTAGCAATGGTAAATTTATTAACGCTAAACCAGATGTGCCGGAAAAAACGGATTTTGGAAAAATATTTTCAATCAGCAAAAAGTTCTTTTTTACCAAAACACCTAACGGGAGTCCCAAAAGGGATATCGAGGTACAAAAATTGGATTCTATTTCACTTGCCAACTATACGGGTGTTCCCAGACTGGTTTGGTTTGGACATTCCGCTTTTCTCCTACAGATGGCAAATAAAAATATCCTTATCGACCCCATGTTCGGTAAGGTTGCCGCTCCGCATGAATGGCTGGGCACCAACAGGTTTAATGCAGCTATGCCCATTGCCATAGCTCAAATGCCCGCTATAGATGCCGTGCTTATTTCCCATGACCATTACGATCATTTGGATTACCCGTCCATTAAAAAATTGGCAGGGAAGGTCAAAAAATTTTATGTACCGCTAGGAGTGGGGGTACATCTACTGGCTTGGGGCATACCGGAACAGCGTATTGTAGAATTGGATTGGTGGCAAGAAGCCCAAATGGGTGATTTGGTCTTTGCCTGCACACCAGCGCAACATTTCTCCGGTAGAAAGTTCAGTAACGGTCAAAGTACCTTATGGAGCTCATGGGTTATAAAATCTAGGGACCATCGGCTATTTTTTAGCGGGGATAGTGGTTACGGTCCGCATTTTAAGGAAATAGGGAATGCCTACGGACCTTTTGATTTTGCTATGATGGAATGCGGGCAATACAACAAAATGTGGCCGGACATCCATATGTTTCCAGAAGAAACTGCCCAAGCTGCAGTAGATGTAAAGGCGGCCCAAATGATGCCTATCCATTGGGGCGGGTTTAAATTGGCATTGCACAGCTGGACAGACCCTATTGAAAGGGTATTGAACAAGGCCAAGGCCTTGGATGTGCCGGTGACTACCCCGCGCATAGGCGAATACATTACCCTATCAGAAAAAATGCCCAACGAATCTTGGTGGACAGCCTATTAAAATGCAACCCTAAGAGCTAAAACAAAAGTTGTTTAAAAAAAGTAAGCAACTTTAAAATCCGTTTTTCATTTTCCCCCGTATACAAGACAACCAATTGCCTTTTGCCATAAAAGGCGCAAAAAACGCTTAATGCATTATTTTACGAGAACAAATGCTTTTAGGGTAGCGTTGGTATTGCTGTGTACACAGATGTATAGTGTATATGGGCAAGAACAGCAGACGTATTCCGGTCCCTATCAATTGGGAACATACAAAGGGGAAGCCAATTTTAGCTACTTTTTAGATACCCAAGACACCATTTTACAAGGAAATTTTAAAATGCAGCGCTCCAGTTTAGACGCCCTTCTTGGCAAGGAGGACAATTCCTTCTTATTTTCCGGTGCTTTTGAGAACGATTATCCAACGGGTACTTGGAAGTTTGAGTTTGGGGAATTCCAGTCGGACAAACAAACCCAGGTCGTCGATTACCAGTATCGGGTTTTGGTCAGTGGCGTACAGGAAGAAGCTAAGGGAAGGATCGTAAAAGGAAAACCAGATGGACCATGGACCTATATGGTCAATAAGATAGCTGATTCTGAAATTGAAGAAACCTTGTTTAAAAGCAGCATGCTGTTCAACAAGGGTATCCCCCAACAGAGTTTTGAAATTGAAAATACGGGGAATACCTTGGTAGGGCGTTTTTTAAGGGATGGATTGGCACATGATGAATGGTCATTGTTTTCTTCGGAAGAAATTGGAACTTCGGAAAGCTGGATTTTTAAGGAAGGGGTATTGCAAAGGATTCGGATTGAAAAAGAAGGAGAATGGACTGATATCCGTTTTGCCGGAAACGATACCAATACCACCAAAACGGTAAATTTAGATGCGGCCTATTTAAAAACCCTACACTTCTTGCAGACCAATACGGAAACTGTTGATCTTGCAAAAAGTGCTATGGAACCCATGTTGGCGGAAAATACCAACTACTATAAGAAGTTGGACACTATTTTGTCACAACTTGGTAAGGCTTCCTTTTTACCGGAGTTTAAGGTAAACGTACCCTATTATCCGTTAGACTCTTTGGAAAATAGGCAGTTGGAGCAGGTTTCGGAACAATTCAAGATCGCAACGGAGATCAGTGATTTCTTCCTAAACAGCTCACAATTGGGTATTCTAAAACTCTCGGATGCCGAGGCCAATCGTTTGTATGGAGCGGTGAAGGCCCTATCTGAAACGTACTTAGAGCCACTCGGTGATTTGATAAGGTTAAAAGAAGAGGGGATTTATGAATATGCGGCAAGGCAACAAATATTCTTAAGACTTTTTCCAGAGGTACCATCAAAAGAACTAATAATTAACCCAACGGATGGGGTTGCGCCAGCAGAACCTTTCGTGCTTCCCAATGCCGATGCGTATGATTTTAATGGAACATCACTAAATACGGTACAGCAAATCTCTAGCTATGCTTTGGAAAGCCTAAAAACGGTGGAACCCTTGCTATCCAAAAAACTATCCATAAATAAGCAAGAACTGGAATTGCGGTTGTTAGAGGAACAGTTGATTGCAGAAAACCAAACCTTGCAGCACTTGTTGGATACGGTATTACCAAGCTTACCCAATATGCATGTTGCAGCTCTGGAACACATTAAGACAGTAACGGATGCCAAATTGGGGGCGTTTTCAACTGCGGAAGATGTGGAAAGTGCTAGGGAGCTATTGGAATGCTACCAAGCTACTAACAAATTGGCCAATACCATCGCACAACTACCCAGCAAATCCATGGAGATACGGGAAAAATATACCGATCGCATCTGGAATCCGTTCATGGCAAATTTGATGGATGAAGAGGTGAAGAAAAGGATAACATCGGCCTACAGAAAAATATTGATTCCCTATTATTTGGAAATGGTGCAAGAAAAGGTGGATTGCATTACCATAAGTGCCTTGGACGAACTGATCGGTGCGACCACCGCCAAAATTTTGGACCTACGTGATCAAGACACCCACAAACTGGAACGCAAATTAAAAAGGGCAAAGGACCCCCTTGCCGTATTGAAGTTATTGGACGTACCAACCCTTGTAAATGACAATCAATAATGGATAGGTTCAATAAAAGCGTACTTTATATCGTAGTGTCCATGATGCTGTGTGTTGGTCAATTCGTTAGGACACAAGAAGGAGGAGAAGGTGTTTTGCCGGAAGCATCCGTTTTCACCGAACCTAAGACCCAGACCTGGTTCAATACCTATGGGAACATCAGGATTTCAAAACGGTTCTTTTGGGACGCGCAGACCCATTTTAGGTTTGCAGAGACCAAGGAAACCCCGTATATAGGGCAATTGGCACAAATCTATAACCGGCATGCCATTGGTTATATTTATTCCAAGAAAATCAATTTTAGTTTGGGAGGGGTATTACGGGTCAACTTTAATACCAATGAAGATTCCATGGACCGCAACGTAGTTCCAGAATGGCGTATCTGGCACCAATACCAATTTGCACAGCCTTTGTTCACGGCCATGATTTACCATAGGTTACGTATTGAGCATCGATGGACCCAAAGTTTTGCAGAAAACAGTGCGTTTATTTTTAGAAACCGATGGCGGTATATGTTTAGGGCAAAGGTGCCGCTAAATAACCATAAGCTGGAACCCAACACCCTCTATATTTCCCCGGAAGCCGAACTTATCATGCAAAGCGGCAAGGCCGTGGTCGGCAGTGTTATGGAGGATTTGCGTTTGACGACCACTTTAGGATATATCGTTGCGCCAAGATTGACCGTTGCCGGTGGATTGATGTATTCACAAGGACAGACCTTGGATAATGCCGGTATTTTTAACCAAAAATGGACACTTCGCTTTCATGTATATTTCTCCCCGGATTTTAGAAAAGTGAGGAATAAACTGCCCGCCATACATCTAAACGATTAAGAATTCCCGTATTTAACTAGACAGACCTTGTAAATGAAAAAAAGAACCGCCATTCCATACGTCCTGCTCCTAGCTACAACAGTAGTATGTGTGTTTTTTATGTTTAGGGCAGAAAACTATGAAAACCAGTTGCGCAAAAAACAGGGGCTAAACGATAGACTGACCCACACCCTGTCCAATTACCAAGAAGTGGCCAGAATTGATTCCATGTTGGTGGATGGAAATTATACAGGGGCGTTAAGTTCCTATAACGAAAGTCTTGAAAAGCTGGATGACGCCAACGAAATCATCCCCTTACGTATTGCTATAGCAGAGAAAATGTTGGCATTAAAAGCAGAAGATAAAGTTTTGGATACCAGCGGTATGGCAAAAATGAGCGATTCTATCCAATTGCTGGCCATAGCAGGCCCCGCCGAAATCCGCAAGTATGATTCCCTCAATTTTATCTTGAAAAAAACTACGGTGCAACTCAACAGTATGCGCAAACAATTGCAGCAAAAATCTTTTGGGGAATACCTAACCTTCAAAAGTAAAAAAGGAAATCGCATGCATTACGTAGGCCGGGTAAAAAACGGAAAGGCCAATGGCACGGGAATCGCCATTTTAGATTCTGGAAGTCGCTATGAAGGGGAGTGGCGAGACAATCAGCGCCATGGTCAAGGAGCCTTTTATTGGAAAGATGGGGAGTACTATGTGGGAAACTACCAAAATGATCAACGTAATGGCCTTGGGACGTATTATTGGCCCAATAAGGAAAAGTATGTTGGACAGTGGAAAGATGACAAGCGCAACGGAAAAGGCACTTTCTACAGCAAAGACGGTAAGGAAATTACCGGGGTCTGGAAAGAAGATAAATTCATAGACAAAGAAGGGAAAAGCCGAAAATAAGTCGCTCTTTTAAATTTTTTGGTCGTGAAAACCCATACGAATTCCTGGTAACAGTATTGCATTGCCAAGTAAAGTCTAGTCGTACTATTCCGGAACGCTATTTTGTCTAGTTATTATACAGAGACGCTATTCCATATAGGAAAACCAAATTCCTAATTTTCGGTTTTTAACTGATACTAAAACGGAATGAAATTTACTGGATTACCCTTACTATTGATGGTTTTATGTGCTTTTTCATGCAGTACTACAAAATCTACGAAGAACTTAGAACATGCTGGCTCACCGGAAACCTATGATTTTACCGGACAGACACCGCCAAGCCCGCCCGAAGGCATGAAATGGGAAAAAATACCGGAACTATCCGATGAGTTCGATACAGGGTATGATACCGAAAAATGGTATAAGTCGCTTTGGAATTATGGAGTACCCGTGCAGATGCGGGCAGAAAATTCTGGTGTTGAAGATGGGAATCTTTGGATAAAGGCCACCTTGGATGAAAATGCGGAACGTTGGTTCAAAACCTCCCGCGTACAGTCCAAAATGCAAATTGGATATCCCATGTATACGGTAAGTCGTATAAAAGCGGCCCATATCTCCGCGTATAATACGTTTTGGTTGAACAATGGTGATATCTCCAACAGGGATGAGATCGATGTTATAGAAAACAACTCCAATCCTAGCTGTGGCTGCCAACCGGACTATCCTTGGCAGATGAATTCGCAATACTTTCAAGTCATCAATGACGATACCAAACGGAATAAGGGGAACTATGATAACAGAAAACTATCCAAGGCCAATCCGTTAAAAGGGGTGCCATGGAACGAGGCCTACCATACCTTTGGTGTTTGGTGGAAAAGCGCAACGGAAATCCAGTTTTATTTGGATGGCGAACCCGCGGGAAGCGTAACTGCAGCAAGGGACTTGAATAGAAAGCTCCATATTATTTGGGATCTGTGGTCAGAAGATGTGAAATGGGTAGGGGGGCTTCCCAATAAGAAGGAGTTGCTGGACAATTCCGTCAATACCATGAAAGTAGATTGGGTACATACCTATAGATTGGTAGAAGAATAAGAAAGACCATTGCTAAAAAGAAAAAGGCAGTACTTCAAGTACTGCCTTTTTGGTATTGAATTGAATGATAGGTCTTATTTCAAACAAATCGTACACTATTTCCTACAAATTATACATTGCCCCATAATTTTACCGATAGCAGCCATTATCTTCAACATAACTTACACTAATACCATAGTTATCAAGGCTCCCCGTATATAGTTCCCTTTCAAATAAGTTGAATTATAATGGAAGAAATCATGGCAATATTAAAAAATCAGCGTGATGGTCTAGATCCATTTCACTTCTGTTGTGAAAACCGGCAAGTGCCTTCGTTTGCAACTTACTTATCTAATTGGGATAGGGGAAATAGCATGGCTAACGCATAAATAAAAAGTATCATGAAACTAAAAAAATACCTGTTCCCGTTCAGCTTTCTGGTGTTGATCACCTTAGTATTGTTCCAATCTTGTTATTCTGTACGCTTGGCCAGTATTAATGGCACTCCAAATCCAGCGGCACCAATGGTGCGGGATGATTATTATAGGGCCGTAGAGGTTACGGAACTGGATACGGTAATTACCATAGGCTTGGAGAACAAAGACTTTACCTATCTGATCAAGGTAACGGATTTGTGTCCGTCCGGCAAGCTACATACCGTGGAGTATAGAAACACCTTTGGGGCATTGCTGCTCAGCGCGGTTACCTTTGGTCGTAAGCGCAAAGTAAAAATTAAGTATGTCTGCATGAAATAATACCGAAAATTATGGCAAAAACCACCAAACTCACGCTTAGCGAATGGGATACGTTGCACAACAACGGCCCTTTTCCTTTAAAGGTATTGTACAAAACCAAGTTGGAATCGCCTGCCGTGATGCCTTCGGACTTGGATAGGTACAACGATGCCGCCCAAGAAATCCAAAAATTGTTGACCGAGGCAAAAAACAAGAATGAAGGTTTTAGGGCATATGGATCTGCCTGGTCCATGTCCAGCATAGCGCATCAAAAGGATAGCATGCACTTTAATGCGCATATGAACACCTATTTTTCGTTTCGGGATCAGGATCTTCACCATTTGTCCAGTTATAATGCGGACAACCTGTTCCTTTTTGAGTGCGGTAACGTGGTCAAGGAAATATCGGAGAAGCTTGCGGGCCACGGAAAATCCTTAAAAGCCTCCGGGGCCAGCAACGGCCAGACGATAGCGGGTTGTATTTCTACGGGAGTACACGGTTCTGCCATCAATTTTGGGTCCGTACAGGACTATGTGGTAGGTCTTAATTTGGTCATAGGACCTAACCCGGGTGATATTGTCTATTTGGAACGCCACACGAAACCCGCTTTAAACGATGTCTTTGTGCAAAAATTACGTTCGCGGGTCATCCGCAATGACGGTCTTTTTAATGCCGCTTTGGTGGGTTTGGGTTCCTTTGGTTTTATTCATGGGGTGGTGATAGAAGCACAGAACCTATTCCTATTGAAGCGGTACGTGAAGGAATTGGATAAGAACAAAGCTATAGAACTGGCAGAAAAACAAAATTTTAAGACCTTTAAAGGGATTCCAGAGGAAGTTAAGCGTAACGGGGTGGCCAATCTACCCTACCATTATAAAGTGTTCATCAACCAGTATAAGGACAATGGCAAATATGTGGTGGAGTTCATGTATAAGAAACCCTATAAGCTTAATTATCCCGATCCATTTCCCGTAATCAAAAAATCCCTTTATCGGGACTTGGTTAATCTAGCGGTACAGATCGGTTCCCGGGTTCCGGCAAGTATTCCTGTATTTATCAATGCCCTTAAAAGTTCCATTTTACCCAAAACCGATGAAGTTTCTATAGGTACGTTAGCGGAAACTTTTTGGGATGCGCCCTATCAAGGTCCTGCTTTTGCCATCTCCTTTGGGGTTGACCATACCCATGCCGGTAAGGCCTTAAAAGTACTGTCTAAAGTAAGCATAGACGAAGGACCCGTTCCCGGTATTTTTGCCATGCGATTTATTAAGAAATCAGAAGCTACCTTGTCCTTTGCACGTTTTCCTACCACCTGTATGATTGAGATTGACGGTGTCCTTTGGAACGAGAAGAAAAAGTTGGGAACCCTTAAAGGACTATCCAAAAAAATGATAACGGCCCTCCAACAAAGCAACATTCCTTTTACCCTCCACTGGGGTAAAAATGCGGATTGGAAGTTTTCTGGATTGGTGGAGCATATGTATGGCACAAATGCTAAAACTTGGCGTACCTATCGTTGTTCCTTACTATCCGATGCTATGCAAGACCTGTTTTCAAATGGATTTTTAAGGGAGGTGAAACTGGATAAGAAAGAACCGGGAGACCCCCAATTAATAAAATCACTCTTATAAAACGCGCTTAAAATGTTGAAAAAATCAAGATTGGAATTGGAATACGAGTTAAAACTGACCAAGAAGATACTGGAGCGGATTTTAGAACTCAATAAGGACAAGGATTTAACCACGCCGGATGAACAGGAAATCGATGCCATTGAAATGGGGTTGAAACAGGAGCTGGAACGTGAATATCCCAAATATAAAATACAAAAAAAGTAAGGCTATGGGCTCAAACAACATACTGACCAATTTAGGGGAACGGTTGGAAAATATCGTAATCAAGCAAAGTGCCGATGAAAAACGGGAAAAGAATAGGGGAGTACTGGCCATGGTCTTTGTGGTACTGTTCTTCTGTGTGATATTCGTGACTTTTCTCATAGGATATTCCACGGATGGCTTCCAAACGGATGATTATAAGGATTTGTTGACCACGGTTTCCTCTATCCTATCCGGTCCCTTAGGATTTATCATTGGTTTTTATTTTAAGGAAAGACAAGTAAATGACAATGGTTCCGCAGAATCGAACAGCTAAGTTAAACCCTTTTACATCGTTGAATAATGGAAAGCTTAAATTTTAAAGACCTAGTGGTTAGCATACGGGAGATATGTCTAATTGCGGTTTTCGTGTTGTTTTTGGTCATGCCAAAATGGATTAACCAACGCTTGGAAGATGCAGGTTTTACCAATGTCAACTTAGGGTTTGCCCAATGGGAGCGTACGTTGGAAGAATCTAGAAAGGAAGTTGAAGAAGTAGAACAGGCAACAATGGCAACCCAGGATAAGCTCAACCAAGTTTCCCAAAAACTGGAAAGCCTTACCGTTCGTGCAGATTTACGCAGTAGCCCTGCGCTTCGTCGTGAGGTACTTCAATTAAAGGCACAAGTGGATGTATCCGCGTCGGATTTAAATCGCTCCCAAAAAGAATTGCAAAAGAGTTTGTCCAATCATAACATCATATTGAAAGATATTAAAAACGTTAAAAAAGAGTAGTAGTAGTTTTAGCCTTAGCTATCTTCCTAGGAATTTAAACCACTAAAGCTTTGCTGGTTTAAGGGATTCCACTTGACGGGATTTTAAAAATAACTACTATTCCTTATAATAAGTAAGTATTTTATTACAATAATTAAAAATATTTAATATATTCGCTAGCATCATACTAAAACTCTTTAATTATGAAACAAGTGAAATCTTTTACGTTTAAAGTGGCAAAATCTGCCCAATCAACAAAAAAACAAGTAAAGGTCCGTGAGGGCGTTGCCATGGCAGGATGTTCCATGGTGCCAACACCTTGGGGTGCGGAGCCAAAATGTAATGGTTACCACCCCGGAACTGACAGTGGCGCTTGGTGCTAGGCCACCCACATAGCTTAAACCTTGGGCTCCCCAAGGTTTAAGCTTACATTTCCAATAGTCTTGAAAAATAATATCCTTATAATTACCAATAGCTTAGACCTCCATGCCAATATTGTAGTTGCTACGCTTAGAAACAAAGGTGCTAGCCCGTTTCGCATTAATCTGGACGAATTTCCCAGGGATTTTGGGTTGGAGTATAAGACGGACCAAAACTTATGGACCGCTACCATTACCCATATACCCTCAAAGAGAACAATGCATTTGGATACCATTAGATCGGTATGGACCAGAAAATCCAGTGACTTCACTTTCTTGAGTGACAATGAATATTCGGCCCAAGAAAAGGCATACGCAAATCAAGAAACCAAGCATGTACTCAATAGTTTTCTTTATCCCTTGGATTGTTTTTGGATGAATCATCCCTTGGCGGTTCGTTCTGCACTTTGGAAAGGGGAACAAGCCCTGCGTGCTTCAAAAATGGGTTTTAAGACACCCACTTCACTCATAAGCAACCAGCCAAGTTCCGTACTTGGGTTTAAGGAAAAAGTAGGCAAGGAAGTAGTGCTAAAAACGCTGTCTACACCCACCTTGTCCGCAGAAGAAGTAGCGGTCAATGAGCAAGTAGTTGCCCAAGGGCTTCAGACCACCATTCTTACGGATGATCACTTGGAAAACATCGAATCCGTACGTGAGATACCATGTTACTTTCAAGAGTACATAGAAAAGAAGTTTGAGCTTAGGGTGACCATCATTGGTAATCATGTTTTTACCGCAAGGATCAATTCCCAGCAAAGCGATAAGACCAAAGTGGACTTTAGGGATTATAGTGCAGATATTTTATACGAACCCTTTACGTTACCCAGGGAAATAGAGGATAGGTGTCGGGATTTTGTCCACTCGTACAACCTACAATATGGTGCCATGGACATTATTGTTACCCCAGAAGACGAATTTGTATTTCTGGAAAACAATCCCGGGGGACAGTTTCTGTTTGTGGAAGAGCTGGTACCGGAACTTAAAATGATGGACGCCCTTGCCAACTGTCTTATAAAAGGAGCTTCATGACAAATTTGAACGAACTACGTCTTCAAGAGCTAAAACATATAGAACGTGAAAGAAAAAGTAAGGTACTCGTTCTTGCCGCATCAGTCTTAGATGCGGATATTCTGCCACACCTGTACGAGCTACTCATGGGCATTGAGAGGACCGAGCGACTGGATGTAGTTCTTTATGGCCGTGGCGGGGAGATCAATGCTGCCAGGAGAATTGGGTTACTCCTCCATGAGTTTACGGAACATCTTTGCTTTTTGGTTCCCTACCACTGCCAGTCCTCCTTTACGGTATTGACGCTTTCTGGGCATGAGGTGATCGCTAGTGACCTGGCTACGTTTTCGCCAATTGACCCCCGCCTGAATGCTATGGATGCCAATGAGGAAGGGGGCATACAGGAATTGGACAGTGAAAACATACGCTTGTTCAATGACATGTGCAAGAATTGGTTTGACCTGGACATACAGCAAGAAGAAATCCGGATGCAGTTATTCGCTTCGGTGGCTAGTAGCATCTTTCCTACGACCCTTACTTCCCTTTACCGCTCAACATTGGAGTTACAGCATATTGCAAAAGAGCTGTTGGCATTTCAATTACCAAAGGAATCCGTGGAGTACCGATCAGACATTGTAAAGCAACTTTTGTTTGGCTACCACTCCCATAGCTATGCGATTACGCGTGCAGATTTAAAGCAGCTAGGACTAAAAGTAAAACGCGACAAAACCGTAGAAGCTATGGCATGGCAAGTTGCCAAAACCTTGAATGGGGCCATTGGTGGTGGCGTTAGACGGACACCACAAGACCCGCGTAACGATGTGTTATTGGCAACATCCGGCCATGCCCTTGTAAGACAAAGACATATGGATAGTATTGCACCTATCTGGCAAGAAATAACGCTATAACGATGCATATACCTCCCTACATAGCAGCGTTTTGTAGACTTTTCATTTTTGTGGTCTTATTCCTTGCATCTTTGGGAAAGGCCCGTACGTTTAAAAAGTTCGGGGATAATCTTGCTACATCATTTAAAGTACCGCAAGCATGGACGAAAATTGCAACTGTTTTAATCATTGCCATAGAGGGGGTTTTGGCGATGGTCATTTTAATGAATAACCGGTTCACCTATAGTGCCATGTGGGGAGCGTTGTTGCTCTTTACCGTATTTACTATATTTATCTCCGTCACGGTTGTTCAGGACCGACTTGTCCGATGTAATTGTTTTGGACAAAACGAAACGTATATTTCGTATCTAGATATCATCCGCAATAGTGTTCTTCTTCTAGCCTGCGGCTTGTTCTTATACGGCGAGCAACCCATTTTACTAACCATGCCCATACAGCTGTTGCTATTTGGAATGGCCTGCATTGCCTATTTGGTCGTAACCAATGTAAAGAATATTGCTACCGTAGCACATGATCCCAACGGCCTATGATATTGAACGAAGCAACACTGATGTTCATATTAGGGTTTCTAATTTTTTCCGTAGCCCTTAATCTGTGGTTGACCTTCCGTTTGACCCGTGCACTTAGGTTCTTGGCCCTTCCCACGAAAACAGCCCCTGAAAGGCTAACTCCCGGAACCCAAATTTCGGACTTTCCATTGGATAGGATGTCGGACAAACAAAAAGCAACCCTTTATGAATACGATGAATATGCCAAAGTCTTGGTATTTATCACGTCCAAGTGCGATAAGTGCAAGTCTAAAGTACCGGAATTGCGGACTTCCATAGAAAATGCAAAAGATTTAGGTGTTTTACTTTGGATACTATCGCTAGAAACCAAAAAGCGAATGAAGGACTTTCTCCAAGACGATGCACTGCTAAACGCTACTATGCATACGGATCAGCTTACCTATGACTATCTCAATCCCCAAGGCGCATCGCCCTATTACTTGTTCATTGATGCTGAAAATACGTTGCAAGCGGAAGGGTTCATAGGGGATGAAAATTGGATGGATTTTATGGAACAACTGGAACAAAAGGAATAGATAATGAAAGCAGCCAAAACAGGTCATTTTAAACGATTGCAATTGGTAAAACCCTTTGTGGGAAGGATTTTTTTAGGATTTTTGGTCATGTTGGTTGCCATTGTCATTCAACTAGCTTTTCCAAAAGCGGTTTCTTACTTTGTGGATACTATTTCCAAAGAAAAGACTACGGATTGGCTCCTTGTTCCTGCAATCCTCGTTTTTGTAACCTTTATTGTCTATTGTACCGTCACCGCTTTACGATTCTACTTGTTTGAATCTACGGGGGCTATGATCGTCCGGAAGCTTCGGGAGCGGCTTTACGGCAGTATCATCAAACAAGAAATCGGATTTTTTGATACCACTAAAACAGGGGAGCTCACCAGCAGACTTACCGTAGATATCGATTTGCTTAAAGATGCCCTTAGTATGAATATTGCTATAATGGTACGGTCGCTTATCGTTGGTATTGGAGGCTTTGTGATGTTATTTGGGCTTTCCCCTTTGTTAAGTGCACTTGTCGTACTTACCTTGCCAATTTCTTTACTATTAACAAAGTGGCTGGGGAAAAAGGTACGTTCAAAGTCCATGGCGTTACAAGAAAGTCTTTCCACCAGTGTACATACCGCCCAAGAAAGCTTTTCCAACATCCGGGTGATCCAAGCATTCAACCAGTCAAAAAAAGCGATGGAGACCTATAGTGCATCGGCGGAATCCGTCTTGGAACATTCCCTTATCAATTCAAGGTTGATGGCCACCTTTCAGGGTCTGAGTACCTTTACGTCCTTCAGCACATTGCTCCTCACGGTTTTGGTGGGTGGATGGCTCATCTCCAAAGGGACAATGACCATAGGGGAATTGACCAGTTTTATTTTATATGCGGGTATGGTATCCTTATCCGTAAATGCGATCAGTAGTTTGTGGGGGCAGTGGATGCGTTCTTACGGTGCTACCGAAAGGGTCTTTGAGCTGCTGGACAGGGTTTCTGAAGTACAAACGTATAAGGAAGGCTTGAAGCCTGCCCACCTAAAAGGCCAAGTAGAATTTGCGAACATCAGTTTTGCGTATCCCGGACGACAAGAAAAAGAAGTCCTTAAATCGTTTGGCTTGACCATAAATTCAGGGGAAAAGGTGGCACTGGTGGGCCCCTCTGGGGCAGGAAAAACCACTGTAGTCAACCTACTGCTTGGGTTCTATGAACCTAGTAAAGGCTGTATTACGTTCGATGGTATAGATTCGTCCACCTTAGATTACCGATCCATAAGGGAGTCCATAGCCATTGTGGAACAGGAGCCCGTGCTATTTTCTGGAACGATAGCGGAAAATATTGGCTATGCACTCCACAAACCACTTACAAGGCTAGATGAGATCCGGCATGCGGCGGAAATGGCAAACGCCCATGATTTTATTGCCAATTTCCCAAAGGGCTACCATACTGCGGTTGGGGAAAAAGGCGTCCAACTGTCGGGAGGTCAAAAACAACGGATTGCCATTGCCCGGGCGGTGATTAAAAACCCTAAAATTTTGATCCTTGATGAGGCCACAAGCGCTTTGGATTCAGAAAACGAATTGCTGGTCCAGGATGCATTGAACAAACTTATGCAAGGGCGTACGACCATTATTATTGCCCATCGGTATTCTACCGTTGCGCAAGCGGATAAACTGGTGGTTCTTAACAAAGGGGAACTGATCCAATATGGCACACACCAAGCCCTTATCGAAAACGAGGAAGGCTTGTATAATAAATTAATGGTCCATCAAATGGGGTAGTAGTATAGGAAAATATTGGTAAGAGACCTTTGCGTAAAGGCATAAAAAGTGCTTTGCTTAACGCTATTCTTTCATCTTAGGAAAACCAGTTTATTTTTGCTGTTTTTATCATTGAGCTGTTTCCAAAATCAGTCCTTATCTTTCTTTTTCTTGCGCAATGAAATCGTATAGTCGTCTATGGTTCCTTGTATCTTGAGGTTAAGAAACTTGGTTTTTCTGTTAGGGTCAACTTCAACAATTTCATCTACTTGATCTTGATCAACTACAGTATCCTTTTTGCTCCCGAACAGTTTTTGCCATGTGGCTTGTCTAACGGTTTTCCAGGGTATCCGTAAGTAGTAGTCAATATTTTGATCGCTGTCGTGCGTTCCTGATAATTCCATATGACCAATACTGGATTCAATGGTCATAGCCGGAATATTGATCTTGCCTTTTTCAATGGCCAGGCTATTTTGTAAGGTATCAAACCGAATGCTGCGCAGGTTTTTATCACCCATATAGTCCGATAGTGCCAACATAGGGTCATAATTCTTTAGTTTTCCGTTCAACACTTTTACGTCCATTTCAATAGAGGACTGGTCCAAATCTGGAACCAAGTCGGGATATACCCTAATTTTACCGCTAATTTTAGAGGTAAGCTTTCCTTGTAAATTTTCGGAAATAAGGTGGTCTTGCCCAAAATTTTCAAATTTGAAAAGTAATTTTTCCAAGTCAACATCGGTCATTACCAAATCTGGCTGCATGTAAATGTGTTTTGGATCACTACCATTAAAATAGCCATTTAAACGAATGTTACCCCCTGCAGCATCCATGCTAAGCGTATCTACATACATATAATGATCGGGTGTCGTTCTTAAAGCAGCCTTAATGTTTTGTAGGTCTATTCTATGGTAAATAAAATGGCCAATATCTGCCTTAAAACGCATGTTGGTAAATGGCAACTCATAAATATTGAAAACTTCTGCATGTAAGGCAACATCTTCCGTAGTAGCTTTTTTGGCTTCTATAGCTGATGGGGGAGTTATATCAAAATTAAAAAGAGCATCAAAATCTATATAATTTGCGCTTATCACTAGGGAATTATCACGCTTTTTTACCGCAGGATCTTCCCCTAAATAATAATTCAAGTCCAAATTAAAATTGGTTGACCCAATTTCACCATGAAAATCGGTAATTGCAATATGATCTTCGGCGTAACCAATGTTGCCCTTAAAATCATGAAAACGCTGCGGGTGCAATTCCATCTTGGTGTCCAGTTTGTCAAGAGTAATAGTAATGGAACTCAGTGATGAATCAGTATACTGCATTTTTGAGGTAAAGTGCAGGGCTAGATCGTCAAAAATTTCATGTCGGTATTCTTCCGGGACGTAGTTTTCGCCCTTGTAAGAGAAAACATCTTCTAAGCGTAATTTCTTTGAATTAAGATTAACATCCAGCGCAACGGTACCATGACGTTCGGGTTGCATCCAAAACGCATACTCATGGATCAAGCCATCAAAATGAAAATCACTATCATCAATAAAACCGGTAAAATCTACGATGTTTACATCTTTGTCATCGACCAAAACATCAGCATGAAAATCATGCAAACGATGCGGGTAATGCTTTAACTCTGCATAGAGGCTATCGATAAAAAATTCTCCTTTGGGCAAATATTCAGATTCGGTAAAGTCTTTGGCAGAGCCTACAAAAGAAAGTCCAAGGCTCAGGTTTTTCACTTGTTCATCAATCCCTGTTTGGATGGTATCTTGCACAGAAAACCCGGTTAATTCTGCAATATCCAAGTAGTCCGATGTGATGTCTAAATGGGCTTTGACGGGGGTGTTGGTATGGTGCACAATGGAGGGTAGGTCAGACAGAAAACCGCCTATGGCAATATCTGAATTCCCCATTAACAAATCAAATTGTTTAAGGGTAGCGGCTTTGCCCTTCATCAGTAAATCTACATTTAGACTATCTATAGGAACCGGCAGATTTTCCGCTTCTAGATGTAGATCATTTACTTTCAACGATGCGTAGTAGGCTTGGTTGAGCTGCTGTAAGGCCATTTTTGGATTATCGATATCTACGATATCATGAAAATTCATCTGTAGTTTAATATTCCCAGAGGCGTTCTTTACCTGTTGCAGCTCAAAAAAGTCGGCGATGAAATCGAGGTTAACGTCGGCATCAATTTGCATATCAACTTCAGGAGCATCAAAATTCTTTACAAAGAGGGAACCTTTAAACTCGCCTTTTTCCAAGGAAGCGGTCATATCGCTCAGCGAGAATTCCATGGTATTGGCAGCTCTGTTCGCGCCATTGCTAAAATGGCCGCTAAAGCCCATATTGTCTATTTTTTTAGCACTTGTCGTATTCTCTAAAAAAGCCTTTCCAGCACCAAAGTCAGCATTAATGGCAGGTCTGTTGCCCTTGTTTGCCGGCCCTTTGATGGTGGCATTAAAATAAATCTCCCCAGCATTTTTGTATTTTTCTAAAAACGGAATTACATCGGGTGGGGCAAAAGCAATAAGCATATCAAAATTGGGCTTGGTGCCTTTTATGGTCAAGTCAAGATCCACATCGTTCTTGGTATCAATAGCACCCTCAAGCTCAAAATCACCGTTCTCCATAGCAATTCCCGAGGGAGCAATATCCAGTATCCCTGTTGCTTCATTAAAGACCAAGTCTGTGTGTATTTCAAAATATTTTTTACGGATAAAAGTAGTGTCACCATCTTTGATTACATTCAGTTCCAATTCGGTATCAATATGCCCTGCAATGATAGTATCAGTAATACGAAACCCTCCTTTGCCGGTATAAATG
Organism: uncultured Croceitalea sp.; assembly: GCA_937959125.1. Classification (GTDB taxonomy): domain Bacteria; phylum Bacteroidota; class Bacteroidia; order Flavobacteriales; family Flavobacteriaceae; genus Croceitalea. The sequence goes on along the minus strand of CALGQU010000091.1, from coordinate 1,563 downwards.
AACTTCTCCACATCGGTATTTGTGGCTTCATCAAGCGTATGGATATCCAAGTCTTTTAAGCGAATCTTATTGAGGTGAATATTGGTGCTGGCAGAGCCGTCTTTAGTGGTAGTGGCTAACGAATTTTGAATGTTTGAGGTGTTATCTTCATGAATAACAATATTAAAAATGCCTTCTTCAATCAACAAAGAGTGAATGTCGTAGTTTCCGCTGGCGATATCCCAAAGATTAAAGCCCACATAAATGTCTTTGACATCCATTATCAAGGGCGCATTGTCTGCCTTGGTCTCAAATATTTGAACATCATAAACTTTGATGGAGAGGTCCGGAAAATTACCAAATATGGACAAGTTGCTATTGCCAACGGTAATCAAGCCTTTGTGTTCTTGGTTAAGTAGGGCAATCTCTCCCTTAATAATTTCAGCTTGGTTACTTTGCACATAGCGCAAAACAATGCCTAGGCAAAGTATGGGGACCAAGATGATGGCCAATAGGATCCATTTCCAGCGTTTTTTGAGCCTCAAAGTAGTTTCATTTGATTACGTAGTGGTTATTATCTTTTAAAAATAACGAATTCACGGGCCATGGTATTGTGATTATATGTATAATTAGAAACATTTTATCATGAAACCAATTTTAACATTAGAAAACAAAGATTAACTGGCAACTAGGCTCCTTAGGTCTTAATATTGGGGAGTATTACACTTTGACATAATATCTGACGATATGAACCTAAAGGTATCATATCTGATATTATATCAAATGCGAGCATCCGCCGTTTTACACAATAGACAAATCTGTATCATAATGTCTTGCGTTATGTAACTTGAGCTTTGATTACGGCATAATAATAAAGATTGAGAATCTTTATTTTTTGAGCGAGATGGTGCGCGGGCAAAGTTGTTACCATCTTCCTTGATTTTTTCTTTCTATAAATTTCTTAAAAATGTAATGGAATACGCTTTGCCCAAGCGACGATAGGAGCGAAGTGGGAATGTGTATGCAATGGGAAGCTTACCTAATTATCTAATAAAATATTAATATTCTCTTCTACCGTATTGCTAGTAGTATCAGACGGCAATTTATTTTCTCTTTTTTCAATTAAATAAGGAAGTTCGTCATTCGCCACATCTCCCACTGTGATGTTATTCAAACGATATCTATACGAAGATACTTTTGACGGAGATTTTTCCCCTCCAAAATTGATAATCACATCAACTTCATTATTTCTAGCAACTAAATCTGCGGAAGGAACAATTAACTGAAAAGTAGATCTGCTGGGTCGTCCATGACTCATTATTTTTAAAGAATCATTAGTATAATCTCCGGCATATGTATGGTCTCCAATCTGAATTATGCCTGGAATAGCGACAATTCTATAAAAGAAATTTATGTCATTATTGAATTCAGATGTGTTAAATACTAATTTCACAAATGTCAGAACTACATTATTCTCACTTGTACTAATATTTTTTAGTCTTATGTGTCCCCTTATTATTGGAAAATCTACACTTTTCATCATTGCCTCAATCAAATAGTGAGGAGCGATTTTAGTTTGACCAT
>CALGQU010000090.1 GCA_937959125.1 uncultured Croceitalea sp. | reverse complement strand
ACGGCGGCGTAGGCCAAAAAAGCAACTTTGTTTTATTAGGCCCATTTTACATAAATATTGGTATAACTTGGATGGATGTAAGGCAGGCCGCCCATCCCCGTAACCGTTTAGTTACTGCTTAAGGCTACTTGTTTCTCCTTTGTCATATAGGCCCAAGCGTCTTTAAAAGAAACGTTCAACAAGTTTTTATTTTTTTTGATTCGCCCTTCAATAATCCCAACAAACCAGGCCCTTTGGGCTGGGGACAGGTATTCGTCGCCGGTTTGGCCGTTGCCTATGGCACTGTTTATCTTAGTCTGCTGTATGGCCGTTAAGGGAACATATTTATAATCCGTATGCCGTAAATAATAATGGATATCGTTAGAAGCTGGGCGATAGGTCTTTTTAGCATCTACAGGAGTAAAACTGTTGCTCTTGGCGTAGGTTTCCAATTCCTTTTCATCCAGCACGGAAGCATCATAGGTTACCTTAACGACTTCCCCGTTCATAAAGCCGGATTCCGTATTTAAGACACCGTCCAGTTTTCCCAATTGTTTTTCCCCGCTCCAAAAACAATACATTTTAAAAACCTTCTCTTTGGTGGTCCTAGCGGCCCCTAACTCTTGTCCCAGTAACTGAAAGTAATCTGGCACCTTAACCCCGTATGATTTTAAGGCCTGTAGCATACGTGCATGCAAGGTTTTGGCAGAATAGTCGCTACTGATCCGCTTGACCACATCCTCCCCTTTATGATTTACAATGCGCACTACAGGATTGTTCCAACTAGGTTCGTTATACTTGTTTAAAATCTCCCTGTCCTTACCTCCTTTGTTATTGAAAATGGCCAAGGGAACAAACAAATTTTCAATACCCTCCACCATCAAAGGATTGCTCAATACATGTTGTCCGTAATTACGGCAGGTGGAGCAACCTGGAACTTCTTGAAAAAGAATCAATACATCCTTTTGTTCTTTTTTGGCCAATGCCAAGGCCTTATCATAGTCCCTGTACCAACGTACCTGCCCCAGTTCCTCGCTTTGTTTGATAATGGACTGTCCATTTACCATTAGGGTACCTAGTACTAAAAGAGAAAGTATGTTTACACTTAAAATGTTACGCATAGTTTTAATTTTTAATTGAACTCATGTAGCCCATGGAAAAAGGGCTATTACGTCCAATATCAAAAGTAGCGGCAAAAGATCACAAAAAGATAACAGCAAAGTTGGGACGGAATTTTTTAACGCTTTTTAGTACTTACCTCCTTTGGGATGCTATTTTTTTTCTTGATCAGATGTAATCCCAGAAAGGTGAGCAGGCCGTTAAGGGGCAAAAGCTCGTACCCTAGGACATATCCGCCAAGATAATCCGCATCAATAGAAGCGATACCAACAATAAGTAAAACGGAAGCTAACGCCACCACCCAAACCAAATGGTCCTTTACTTGATGTTTGGTAAAAATACCGAAGGCAAACAGCCCCAAAAGAGGGCCATAGGTGTACCCGGCAACGGTCAACAGGCTATCAATGATGTTGGAGTTTAAAATATATTTGAAGGAGATGATCACCAGTATAAGGCCTAAGCTCATGATAATGTGGACTTGTTTTCGGATGCGTTTCTGCTCTTGCTCCGATTTTTTTTCCAAGCTTAAGAAATCCACACAAAAGGAAGTGGTCAAGGAGGTAAGTGCACTGTCCGCGCTGCTGTAGGCCGCTGCAATCAACCCTAACATAAAAGTAATGGACAAGGTAATTCCCAGGCCGCTGTTCAGGGCAATTTCCGGAAACAACAAATCCGTTTTGGGTTTTCCGTCCATTAAGGGAATACCAATACCGTTTTGGTTGGCATAAATAAACAAAAGTGCCCCTAATAGCATAAAAAGAAAGGTAACCCCTACCAGTACCAAACTAAAGGAGATCATATTTTTTTGGGCATCTTTAAGGTTCTTGCACGTCAGGTTTTTTTGCATCATGTCTTGATCAAGGCCGGTCATGCAAATGGTAATGAACATTCCCCCGATAAAGGATTTTAAGAAGTGGTTTCGCGCCAGAAAATCATCCGTAAAGAAAACCGTGCTATAGTTTTTTAATTCGTCCGAAACCAAAAATTCCCCAAAACTCCAATCCAATTCCCTATCGATCATCACTATGGATAGCACTACCGCCGCAATCATAAAGGTGGTTTGCAGGGTATCCGTCCATACAATGGTCTTAATGCCCCCGCGGTTGGTATAGATCCAGATCAATGCAATGGAAATGAATACGGTAACCCCAAAGGGAACGTTGTATTGGTCAAACACAAATTGCTGTAGCACTATGGCCACCAGATACAAGCGAAAAGAAGCGCCCAAAACACGGGAAAGGAAAAAGAAAAAAGCCCCGGTCTTATGGCTTACTTTTCCAAACCTACCCAGCAAAAATTCATAAATAGAGGTAAGATTGAGCCTATAATAGATAGGGAGTAACACAAAAGCAACGACCAAATACCCAACGAAGTAGCCTAAAACCACTTGAAAATACCCAAATTCCGAAGCTTCTACCCAACCCGGAACGGAGATAAAGGTAACCCCGGACAGAGAGGTGCCTACCATACCAAAGGCCACTAAAAACCAAGGGGATTTTTTACCCGCTTTGAAAAAATCGGCATTGGAATCGTTTTTTCCCGTAAAGTAGGAAACCAGTAAAAGAACCAGAAAATAAATAACGATTAAGCCTAAAATCTGTGTGGCCGTCATAGGTGCAATTTATTTTGCAAAGTACAAAACTCAAATTGTAATCACCTAAAATTGTAATTTTGCCGGTATGGATTATTCTTCCAAAATATTAGAAAACGCGGTTTATGAAGTATCCCAATTGCCGGGTATAGGCAAGCGTACGGCCCTACGTTTGGTACTCCATCTTTTAAAGCAGCCGGAGCAACGGACCATCCACCTCTCCGAGGCCCTCCTAAAATTACGTACGGAGGTCAATTTTTGTACCTCTTGCAATAATATTAGCGATACGGAACTGTGCGAAATATGCGCAAACCCCAAGCGGGACCAAGGCATGATCTGTGTAGTAGAGGATATTAGGGATGTAATGGCCATTGAAAATACCTCGCAATACCAAGGCTTGTACCATGTACTGGGAGGTAAAATTTCGCCTATGGAAGGGGTAGGCCCGCAGGATTTGACCATTAGCCCATTGATCAAGAAAGTAAGGGAAGGTGAAGTACGCGAACTTATTTTTGCGTTGAGCTCCACTATGGAGGGTGATACCACCAATTTTTACATCTATAAGCAATTGGAGGGATTGGAAGTCGTTACCTCTACGATAGCCAGAGGGATTTCTGTAGGGGACGAACTGGAGTATGCAGATGAGGTGACCTTGGGAAGAAGCATTTTAAACCGGGTGCCTTTTGAAAATTCAATGAAAGCCAACTAAGGTTAAAATACATTTAAATTAAAAATAAGCTCTTTTTTGTAGTATTTTTGCAAAATATTAGCCCTATTTGATACGTTAATTAAGAATATGTCAAAGTTTGAATTAAAATTGCCCCAAATGGGAGAGAGTGTGGCAGAAGCTACGCTAACGACCTGGTTAAAAGAAGTAGGTGATACCATAGAATTGGATGAACCCGTTTTTGAAATAGCGACGGATAAAGTGGATTCTGAAGTGCCCAGTGAGGTAGAAGGTAAGCTGATTGCAAAAAACTTTGCCGTTGACGATGTTATCAAAGTAGGGGAAGTGGTGGCCGTGATTGAAGTAGAAGGGGATATGCCTGACACCGCTGATGTGGCCGCTACCGAAACCGCAATGGACATAAAGGAAACTGTTCCGGAATCCGTAGTACAATTGGAAAGTGGGGTTGCGGCCGTAAAGGAGCAAATTTCCGCACCAGCGGTCAGCGAGGCAAATACCGACCGTTTTTATTCCCCTTTGGTTAAAAATATGGCCAAAGAAGAAGGGATTTCCATTAAGGAATTAGATGGTATCATAGGGACGGGAAAAGAAGGTAGGGTCACTAAAAACGATATGTTGTCGTTTATTGAAAGTCGTGGAAATGCAGTTGCCACAACTACAGCATCCGCTCCTACGGCATCTGTAACACCAACACCCCAAAATGAACCTAATCCGCAGCCTACACCTTCTAAACCTGTAGCTGCCGCCGTTATTGTCAAGGATGGGGAAGAGGCCATACCCTTGTCCAGAATGGGAAAACTTATTGCCCATCATATGGTCGAGAGTGTGACCACTTCTGCCCACGTACAAAGTTTTATAGAAGTCGATGTGACCAATTTGGTCAACTGGCGCAACAAGGTCAAGAATGCCTTTGCGGAGCGCGAAGGTGAAAAACTGACCTTTACCCCCATATTTATGGAGGCCATTGCCGTTGCCATTAAAAAACATCCAATGATCAATATTTCCTTGGAAGGGGATACGGTCATTAAAAAGAAAAATATCAATTTAGGCATGGCCGCCGCGTTGCCAGATGGCAACCTTATTGTCCCGGTGATTAAAAATGCGGACCAATTGAATTTGGTGGGTATGGCCAAAACCGTAAATGATTTGGCCACTAGGGCCAGAAATAATGCGTTAAAACCAGATGAGGTTAAAGGTGGTACCTACACTGTAACCAATGTAGGGACATTTGGCAGTGTCTTTGGAACCCCCATTATCAATCAACCGCAAGTAGGTATTTTAGCTTTGGGGGCCATACGTAAGATGCCTGCCGTTATTGAGACCCCCGAAGGGGATTTTATTGGTGTCCGCAGCAAAATGTTCCTGTCCCATAGCTACGATCATAGGGTGGTCAATGGTGCTTTGGGGGGCATGTTCGTCAAAACCGTAGCTGACTATTTAGAAGCTTGGGACGTCAATAGGGAGATTTAGATCGCAAGGCTTTTATAAGGTATCCCCTTTTATCTTAGGTAGGGTATTATGTTATGCTTCTTTTAAAAGGAGAAAGCAGATCGTAGATCATAGAATAGCGAACCCTTACAGGTAGTATCCATGCGCATTCCCCAATTTTTATACAGATCTTTTGATGAAGTAGAAGGATGAACTGTACCTAAGAATGGTACGATTCTTAGGTATTTTCATTTAAAAACAGTAAATTAGTTGTATTAATATAGTAATTCTGCTGTTATGTTTATCTCAAAAGGACATGCCGAGGGCAAAAAACTAGCAAAACAAAAGCTTTTGGAAGAAGCCCATAAAAAAGCATCTCTTGTTCCGGTCGACTTGGACGGTTATAAAATCAAAGTGAACAATAAGAGTTACTCTTGGTCTACCAACTTTGAAAAAATAACGTTGATCAGGCAAGGCTTGCCCTATTCTGCTATAGAGAGCATTAGTAAGCGAACTAAAATTCCAGTGATCCATTATTTAAACTCCCTGCAAATAGTACAGACGACCTATAACAAGAAGAAAAAAAGTAATGATATCTTAAGTAAACAAGACAGTGAGTTTATCGTAGAGTTGATCGAGCTTTATGATTTTGGGCTTGCCGTATTCAACAATGAAAGTGAAAAATTTCAAAGATGGCTTAGAAAACCCAATATTTCATTAGGGAATTCCTCCCCGGACGGTCTGTTCGATAGTCTTACGGGGATAAGGGAAGTAAAGAAAGCTTTGAATAGAATTGAGTTTGGTAATATGGCCTAATGAGGGTGTATAGAATTGAACGGGAAAAATACCTAGAAACCACCTTAAAAGGTATTGGTGCCGCTATGACGGAAGGGTATCGATGGAACAGTCTACATACGCATATCGTTTATACTGCCGCTTCTAGGGCGTTGGCTACTTTAGAGATTTCCGTCCATTTGGATTTGCATGAAGATTTACCCACTGATAGGTTTTATGTAGAAATAGATATTCCGGATGAGATTGAAATATTGGAACTGGAAGCAAGTGACCTCCCTAAAAATTGGGGTCGTAAACCTCCAGTTTTGGATACCCAATCCATAGGTGATAGTTTTGTTGGTGCAAACGAATATGCGGTATTAAGAGTGCCTAGCAGTATTGTTCCGCCAGAATATAACTTTTTGATCAACCCAAACCATAAGGATGCTTCAAAAATTGTGGTCATAGCCACCGCGCCTATGCTATTTGATGGGAGAATGGCATCAAAATCAAAGTAAACTTTTATTCCAAGAACATGGCCAGAGACCTTTACATAAAGGCGTAAAAAGTGTTGCACTATCCAAAAATCATAAGAAATTTCTTTCTTCTCAAAAATTTTGAGTCCTCATAACCAATAGGTTACTGAGGGTTAAAATTTTTTCGAGCGGCGAACTTCCCACATACTTTGAATTTTGCAAAGGTCACAGCCATGTAATTTCAATTCCAACTGCATATTAGCATTCTTAACTTAGGTACTGGCTAACCAAGAATTGTTACCTTGCGCTTGGTAACAGAACAGGGTTAATTTATGGAACTACAGCTAACAAAACCAATTTGTTTTTTTGATTTGGAAACAACGGGCACCAGTGTTGCCAAAGACCGTATCGTAGAGATATCCATTCTCAAAATACATCCCAACGGAACTAAAGAAAGCAAAACGTGGTTGGTAAATCCAGAGATGGAAATCCCAGCGGAGGTTATTGCCGTACATGGCATTTCCAATGAAAAAGTAGCTAATGAACCTACTTTTAAACAGCTGTCCAAGGAGATTTACGCGATGATCAAAGACAGCGATTTGGCAGGTTTTAACTCTGATCGGTTCGATATACCGTTATTGGCGGAAGAGATGCTGCGGGCAGATGTTGATTTTGATATGAAACATATGGTTTCCGTAGACGTGCAGACCATATTCCATAAAATGGAAAAACGGACCCTTGGGGCCGCGTACAAATTCTATTGCGACAAAAGTCTTGAAGATGCCCATAGTGCGGAAGCCGATACCCTCGCAACCTATGAAGTGTTGCTGTCCCAATTGGATCGCTATCCGGAACTGGAGAATAATGTAAAAAAGCTATCAGAATTTACGACCCGTAAGCAATCCTTGGATTTTGCCGGTTTTATAGGGGTAACAGAAGATGGGGAACCCACCTTTGCGTTTGGCAAACACAAGGGAAAAACCGTAGATGAGGTCATGGAAAAAGAACCTGGCTATTTTGGGTGGATCTTAAATGCCGATTTTCCTTTATACACCAAAAAAGTACTTACGCAAATTAAGCTCTCCAAGCTAAACAATAAATTATCCTAATGCGATTTTTGGTTGCCGCATTGTTACTTTCCGCATACTGCCAGGGACAACGGGTCGATTTTTTTGGATCTGTCAAGGACCAAAAGACAAAACAACCCATACCTTACGTCAACCTCAGTTTTTTAAATACTTTAGTTGGTACGTCTTCTGATGAAAACGGAAAATTCCTGTTGGAAATCGAAAAAGGAATGTTACAAAAACAAGTCCATATTTCTTCTTTAGGGTATAAAGATACCATTGTACCTGCCGGAGCTATACTCCAAAACAGGGGGATTTTTTTAAAAGAGGAGACCTTTGAGCTAGATGAGGTAGTGGTCAATAAAAACCTAGGCAATGTCCAGGTTTGGAACCCCATTAGCAGTTACAGTATTACCAGCGGATTTGATTCGTCTTCTACGCCATGGGTATTGGCACTCTATTTTCCTAATATTGGGGCAAGTAAAAAGTATGTGGAAAAAGTGAGTGTGTTTTTTAGGGATAACCCTGCTTACACAAGGGAGGCTGCAAAATTCCGGTTGCGGTTTTACGCCGTTGACCCCACTACAAAGCAGCCTGGTAAGGATTTGGTGCAAGAGAGTATAGTTTTGGAAGCCCATAAGGGCACGGACTATACCTCCTTGGAGTTGTCCGAAAAACGAGTGAAAATACCCAGGGAAGGGATTTATATTGGTTTGGAATGGTTGTTCATACCCTATAATTGGTATAAAAAAGATGAAAAGGATGCCATAACCAACTCGCCAAGGTTAGAAGATCGCTTTGCCCCAACGTTTGGGGGTATTTACAGCAAAAACCAAAACCACAGGGTCATGGTGTACGGCATGGGCGAGTGGCGTGAATTTAAAGTACGCTCGCAAGACAATAAAGATAACTTCATACCCGCCATAAGTGTCAAGGTAACCCAAAAGTTAAAATAACAAAGGATTCTTATGAAATTGATTTGCATAGGCAGAAATTATGCTGCCCATATCGACGAACTTAACAATGAACGTCCAAAGGAACCGGTAGTTTTTATAAAACCAGATTCTGCCATCTTGCCCAAAGAGCAGGATTTTTATATCCCGGATTTTACGGATAATGTGCATTATGAAGTAGAGGTTTTGGTAAAAATCAAAAAGGTAGGGAAACATATAGCAAAAGAGTTTGCCCCAAACTATTATGATGAAATTGGCCTTGGCATAGATTTTACGGCTAGGGATGTACAACAAGAACTAAAATCAAAAGGATTGCCTTGGGAAAAGGCCAAAGGTTTTGATGGAGCAGCTGTCGTAGGTAAGTGGATGCATAAAAATAAGTATGAAAATATTGACAAACTGGGGTTTTCCTTGTTAAAAAATGGGGAAATTGTCCAAAATGGACATACTAGTCTGATGCTCTGGAAGATAGATGAGTTAATAGCGTACGTATCTACCTACTTTATGCTCAAAAAAGGTGATATTCTCTTTACGGGCACCCCTGCAGGGGTTGGTAGAGTTGTTGCAAATGATTACCTTGAGGGAAGAATTGGGGAGGAAGCGTTTTTTGCACTTAATGTACGATAATGATTTACAGCCTAGAAAAGATTAATGAGATGGCAGAGGGTGACACTGATTTCATCCTTTCCGTGATTTCCGTTTTTTTGGAAGAAGTCCCCGAAGACCTTGAAACTTTAGAAACCGCAATAGCCAACAAAGATTTCAACCAGATTTACAAAATGGCCCATAAAATTAAGCCCAACGTAGATTTATTGGGTATGGAGCGCACACGGGCCAATGCCTTGGAAATAGAGACCCTTGGCAAGACCGAAGGCAGTTTTGAGGATATCCAAACCAAGTTTCCATTGTTAAAGAAAGATGTGGAACAAGTGGTCATGGAGCTTAAAAAAGACTACAACATCTAGCAAGTTTAGCTTTCTACCGTACTTTTGCATTTGTTAATTTAAGATACGGGTACCCGTATCTTTTAGGCTACGTATATGCAAGCAGAAATTATTACCATTGGGGATGAAATCCTCATAGGACAGATTGTGGATACCAATTCTGCATTCATCTCCAAGGCCCTTAACAAAATTGGGGTTTCCGTATACCAGATAACGTCTGTTCAAGATGACAAGGCGCATATTCTTGAAGCCCTGAAAAATGCAAATTCCAGATCACAATTAGTGCTGTTGACCGGCGGTTTGGGTCCTACAAAAGACGACATTACCAAGCATACCCTATGCGAATATTTTGGAGATAGTTTAATTGAAAATAAGGGCGTTTTGGAACATATAGAGTTCCTGTTCAAAAAATACCTTACCACACCAATATCAGATATGAATAGGTTGCAAGCCTTGGTGCCTAGCCGTGCGGAAGTATTGCACAACGCCTATGGTACCGCTCCAGGGATATGGATGGAAAATGAAGGAACCGTTTTCGTGTCCATGCCTGGGGTCCCGTTTGAAATGAAGGGTTTGATGGAAAATGAAGTTATTCCAAAAGTCAGAGGCCAATTCAAACGCCCCCACATTTTGCACAAGACCCTAATGACCTATGGTATGGGGGAAAGTGCCATTGCAGAAAAGATAGCGGATTGGGAAAACGAGCTACCAAAAACCATTAAACTTGCCTATCTGCCAAGTTTGGGAAGGGTGCGCTTACGTTTATCGACCACGGGAACCGATAAAGAAGCATTGACCGCTGCCATTGATGCAGAAGTTAAAAAACTATATCCATTGATAGGGGATATTATTTATGGGGAAGAAGAAGACCAAAGTATAGAGGCGTCGGTAGCAAAATTATTAACGGATAAAAAGTATACCTTATCCACGGCGGAGAGCTTTACCGGGGGTAAAATTTCCAGTAGTTTGACGGCCCTACCCGGTGCTTCCAAATATTTTAAGGGAACTTTGGTAAGTTATGCCACAGCTACCAAGATAGAAACCCTTGGTGTCCCGGAAGCATTGGTCTCCCAGTGCTCCGTGGTTAGTGCTGAGGTCGCCTGTGCCATGGCAACAAACGTAAAAGAATTATTGCATACTGATTTTGCCATTGCGACCACCGGAAATGCCGGCCCGGAAAAAGGGGATTCCCAAGCACCTATTGGTACGGTATTTATTGCCATAGCTACGCCCAAAGGTACTTTTGCCCAACAATTTACCATGGGTAACCATAGGGAACGTATTGTCCAAAAGTCCGTAAACAAAGCGTTTGAATTATTACAGAAAGAAATTATTAATTTTTAGGCAGTTATTTTTGCCTGTCCAGTAGAAATAACTAAATTTGCAGCCTCAATAAAATCACTCAAAAGATAGAGAGATGTCTAAAGTATGTGAAGTTACAGGAAAAAAAGTGATGTTTGGCAACAACGTTTCTTTTTCCATCAATAAGACGAAAAGGAGGTTTGATATCAATATTTCCAAGAAGAAATTCTACATTCCTGAAGAGGATAAGTGGGTGACATTGAACGTCTCGTCAAAAGGAATAAAGATTATCAACAAGAAAGGAATTTCTGCTGCTTTAAAAGATGCAAGGGCCAAAGGCTTTGCAAAGTAATATTATTTAGAAATGGCAAAGAAAGGGAATAGAATCCAAGTTATTTTAGAATGTACCGAGCATAAGGAATCTGGTCAGCCAGGTACCTCCAGATACATTACTACAAAAAATAAAAAGAACACACCGGATAGAATGGAATTGAAGAAGTTCAACCCTATTCTTAAGCGTATGACAGTTCATAAAGAAATCAAGTAAGATAGCAAGACATGGCAAAGAAGACCGTAGCAACGCTGCAAGGCAGCTCTAAAAGATTAACAAAAGCCATTAAAATGGTAAAGTCCCCTAAGACTGGGGCCTATACTTTTGTAGAGCAGGTAATGTCGCCAGAATTGGTGAACGATTGGTTGTCCAAAAAATAATTCTTATACAAGAGGATAAGGGAAAGCTCCAAAATATTGGAGCTTTTTTTATGCCTGTAATTTACGGTTTACTACCTTTTGGTTATGTCCGTATACATCATAAGTTAGGGTTTAGGATATAGCGTAAGACAATCTTTTATAACCGTTAAATAAGGTAAGTTCGATATCTTTTTTTGTAACTATTGCATGTTCAAAAATTTGTATGAGTTATCCGGTCGAGCGGTTGCGGCTGAGCTCAAAATAAACTAAAGTAGGGACCTCATTGAAACACGTTTCTGTAATTTCTCCACTTCCTGCCCGTCCGGTAGGTGGGTACTCTAAGTGACCTTAATCATAATATATTGACCTTTAAATATTTAAATGGTTGAGGCCTTTGCATAAAGGCATAAAAAATGTTTGACTATCCAAATTATGGGAAATTCCTTCCTTCTCAAAAATTTTAAATACGTATAACCAATAGGTTCATGTGGTTTTAGTTTTTTTTGGACGCGGAACTTTTCACAAACTTTGAATTTTGCAAAGGTCCCCTATAGTGTGTAAAATTTTATGGAAAATCCTTCTTTTAGAATTTGGGTCGTCATCATAAAATCCACGATCTTACCTATCTTTGACCTTCAACCTAAACACTATGAGTCTTTTTAAAAATATATTCTCCAAAGACAAAAAGGAAACACTGGATAAGGGGTTGGAGAAATCCAAATCCAGCTTTTTTGGAAAATTGAGCAAAGCCGTTGCGGGCAAGTCTAAGGTAGATGATGAAGTTTTGGACAATCTTGAGGAAGTATTGGTTACTTCGGACGTTGGGGTAAATACTACCCTTAAAATCATTGAACGCATAGAAGCTAGGGTTTCCAAGGATAAGTATTTAGGAACCGAAGAGCTGAACCAAATTCTTAGGGAAGAAATCGCCGGGCTGTTATCTGAAACCCATCTTGGGGAAGAAAAAGAAATTTCCATACCCGGCAACAACAAACCCCATGTAATTATGGTAGTTGGTGTAAATGGGGTAGGAAAGACTACCACTATTGGAAAATTGGCCCATCAACTTAAAAATCAAGGATTGCATGTGGTCTTAGGTGCCGGAGATACCTTTAGGGCGGCGGCCATTGATCAATTGCAAGTTTGGGCAGATCGGGTAGCAGTTCCTATTATAAAACAGAAAATGGGCAGTGACCCTGCTTCGGTAGCTTTTGATACGTTGAACGCGGCCGTTGCGGACAATGCCGATGTTGTTTTGATCGATACTGCAGGCCGTTTGCATAATAAAGTGAATTTAATGAACGAACTCTCCAAAGTAAAAAGGGTAATGCAAAAGGTAGTGCCGGATGCGCCACATGAGGTGTTGCTGGTTTTGGATGGTTCAACGGGCCAAAATGCCTTTGAGCAAGCCAAACAGTTTACCAAAGCCACGGAAGTTACTTCCCTAGCGGTTACCAAATTGGACGGTACGGCAAAAGGTGGGGTAGTCATTGGTATATCGGATCAATTTCAAATACCCGTTAAGTATATTGGGGTTGGGGAAGGTATAGAGGATTTGCAGGTATTCAACAAATACGAGTTCGTGGATTCCTTTTTTAGGCTTTAAACATGGAATACGCCAATTTGCCCAGTAGGATAAAAGCAGTGACCATAGATTCATTTTTACTCATCGTATTCATGTATATGTTCACTTTGGTCTTGGACGGATTTGAAAATGTGCCGGATGGCCTAAAAGTTGGCTTTGTACTGGCTTTTTTAGTGTATGAACCTATTTTTATAAGTTTTTACGGGGGCAACATTGGACATTTTTACAGTAAAATAGAAGTAAAGCAAGAAAAGGATACCGGGAAGAACATACCTTTAAGGCGTGCCTTTTTGCGATATTTGATAAAGATTACTTTAGGTTGGATATCTTTGGTAACGGTTACTACCGATGAACATAAAAAAGCCATCCATGATTATGCAGGAAAATCAGTTGTTTTGGATGTACAGGAATAGAAACCACATTTGTTTTTTTGCAATTTTTCTGTATCACGCATTGGTGGTATCCCAAATAACCCACCCAAAAGCAAGTCCACTCGCTTATATTGAACAAGAAGTTGGACTAACTAAAATTTCCGCAACCTATTCCAGACCGGCGGTAAGGGGCAGACAGGTCTTTGGGGGACTAGTGCCCTACGGACGTATTTGGCGTGTTGGTGCCAATGAAAGTACCAAGATAATGGTAGATACGGATGTATCCGTCATGGGAAATATCTTGCCAAAAGGAACTTATGCTATTTACGCCTTTCCTGAGGAAGGGGAGTGGCAGATAGCGTTTCATGCCAATATAACACATTGGGGTGATGGTCGAAAGAACTATAATGCAGAAGAAGATGTCTTTAGGGTGAATGTAATACCCCAAGCTGTTGAAGCGCATCAGGAAAACTTCTTGATCGCCTTTGATTCCATTACCCACACCTCCCTTAACCTGAACCTACTATGGGCAAATACAAAAGTAACCCTCCCTATAAACGTAGATACCGATGCCCAAATGGAGCTGGAGATAGCAGAACAACTTAAAGAAAATCCAACGGCCCAAACCTATTACGAAGCTGGACGATATCTACAAGAACAGCGAAAGGATTTAAAAAGGGCATTGGGATATTTGCATAAAGCTCTAGAGCTAGGTGGGGACACCTACTATTTCTTTAGGGTCAAAAGCTTGATAGAAGCAGAGTTAGGGAACTATAAAGCAGCAATTTCATCAGCTAAAAAATCATTGGCCATTGCCGCTGATTTAGAAAAAGATGAGTTTGTAAGAATGAATGAAAAGAACATCCAAAAGTGGAAAACCCTTTTGAAGACCAACTAAACCCTATTGTTCCATTCAAACGATAAGAAACCCGTATCTTTAGGATCCTTGAATAAATAATCGCTCAATGAACTATTTCTTTCCCTTAAACAGCAAATTTTTCATTTTGGTTTTTCTAGTGGTTGGTCTAGGCTCTTGCAAGCAAGAAAAGAAGACGGTCGAAACAGAAAACACGGTTGTTTGGACTCCCTATAATGATTCTTTGGAAGTCGCCAACAACGCGACCCATGAAAATGGACGGATGCAATTTAAGCTCATTCAATCCAAAGTCTTGGATAAGAATACCGTTTTTAGACCGCTTTACGTTGCTGTTTCCCAGTTTTCGGAGGAAAGGTATCAAACGCTGCGGCCTTTAATCTTGGAACGGCCCATCACCGCTATCCAAGAACATATTAAAGCAGGGACTTTTACGTATGAGGAATTGACCCTGTTTTATTTAAAACGTATATACGCTTACGAGTTGGATAATGGGACTACCCTGAACACCGTAATTGCGCTTAATGAGGGTGTATTAGAAGAAGCGAAAGGGCTTTCTTATTCCGATGAAAACCACCCAATTTACGGTATGCCCATCTTGCTAAAGGATAACATTGGTACGGAAAAAATGCCAACGACCGCTGGAGCCATTGCACTGCAAAACAACCAAACGGACGACGCTTTTATCGTGGAGCGATTAAAGGAAAATGGAGCGTTGATTTTAGGAAAAGTGAATCTAAGTGAATGGGCTTATTTTTTATGTAGTGGTTGTCCGCTGGGGTATAGTGCTGTTGGGGGGCAAACCCTCAACCCTTATGGCCGCCGTGTTTTTGAAACCGGTGGTTCCAGTGCCGGTAGTGGTACTTCTGTTGCGGCAAATTATGCCGTAGCCGCGGTGGGGACGGAGACCTCAGGGTCCATTTTATCCCCTTCCAGTCAAAATTCCGTTGTGGGCTTAAAGCCCACTATTGGACTTTTAAGTAGAACAGGTATCGTTCCCATTTCCAGTACCTTGGATACCCCCGGGCCTATGACAAAAAATGTAGAGGACAACGCAATTTTACTTTCGGCAATGTTGGGAATGGATGCACAAGATGAAGCCTCGGTTACGCCAAAAGAAGATCCCTTACTTCTTAAAAGTTCCCCTTTGGAAGCTAAAAGTTTAAAACTGGGGGTTTTTAAAAGCCTTATGGAAAGCGATTCTATTTATGCGGAAACGATTGAAAAACTAAAAGCCGCAGGTATAGAAATTGTATCGTTTACTCCCCCAGAAGTTCCCATGGATGGGTTTCTATCCATTTTAAATATTGATATGCGCAATGATTTGCCCAAGTATATCAAGACCCAAGTAAAAGATAAAGAAGCCGTGAAAATTGCTTCCATTGCCGATGCGGTCGTCTTCAACAATCAAGATTCCTTGGTTCGCGTTCCTTATGGGCAAGCCTTATTTGAGGGCATTCTTAAGGATTCCACTACTGCCAAAGGATTATTGGAAATAAAGAATACCTTGGAACGTAATGGTCGCTCTTATTTTGATGCTGCTTTGGATGCGCATGGTTTGGATGCCATACTGTCCATAAACAACTATCATGCGGGCTTTGCCGCAGTCGCTAAATATCCTGCCTTGACCGTTCCCATGGGTTATAAAACCTCTGGGGAACCGATAAGCCTGACCTTTATTGGAAAGCAGTTTACTGAAGCTAGACTCTTGAAAATAGGAAAAGTATATGAAGATTTGAGCAAGGTTCGTAAACTACCAAAGGGGTATAAGTATTAGTCCATAAAGGCATTCAAACGCTCCCAAAGGGCATTGTCAAAACTGGATAGCGCCAAGAGAGGTTCCTCTGCACTTTCTCCCATACGTACAATGACCAAATTTTCACTGGGAACGATATATAATTTTTGATCATCCCTTCCCAAACCGGAATATAAATCCCTTGGGGCATTGGGAACCAATGGGCCATTAAATTGTTGTTGCGTTTGCGGTAGGCGATAACTTTCCTTACCGTTTACCCACCATAAGTACCCGTAAGAAAGGTTTAGGTTTTGGGAACTGTCCGTCATTTGGTTGAGGTAGGCAGTGTCCCCAAGGATAGGCTCCCTGTCCCAAATACCATTGTTCAGGTTCAACAATCCAAAGCGGGCCATACTACGGGCCGTACTAAAGTATACATTGTTGATATCGTCCCTGGAGAACCAAAAACCGTCCATCCCAATTCTATCCCTTAGGGTTTCATTAAAATAAGCGGTCCATTCCATTTCCGTGGCATTGGCAACAACATCCTGTACTAGGGTATAGGGACCATTATGATAGGCCCATCGTGTACCTGCATCTGCCAGATAGGTAAGGCAATCCGGGGTTTTACAGTCCCCTTGGGTGTCATTTAGACCGGTAGTCATGGTCAATTGATGACGTATGGTAATCCGGTCTTCAAGCTCGGTTTCAGCTGTTGTCCATCCAGTACCCAAATATGTTGAAGTCCTATCCGTTATGCTTAAAAAACCGTTTTCTTGTGCAATACCAACGGTAAAAGAGGTCAAGGTTTTTCCCGCGGAAGCCCAATACCAGCTAGTGTTCTGGGTGTGGTCATCAAAGTACCATTCGACCACCATTTTTCCATCCTTAAGAATGATAAAGGCCTTGGTGCCATTTTCTCCCAGAAAATTTTTAAGCATATCCCCATTGGTAGTATTCCAACCCAGTCCATCTGGGGAGAGCATTTCCCATTCCGGGGATTGGCTGGGAGGGAAATATAGATTGGTAGCGGCTACTTCGTCCGGTAAGGTATCAGAATCTCCTACGGTCTCATTTTCAGCAGTACAGGCCGCTAGCAGAAAGAAGAGCAACAGTTTGGGTATACATCGCGTTTTCATGGCATTGGTTTTAGGCTAAGACGTTGGATTTGGGTATAGGTTTAACGCAAAACCAGAACAATTATGCAATAAAATCGACCAATTGCAGGGCTTGTTGTACTTTTGCGATCCATAAAAAAGCTATGCGCACAAAATCCCTTAAAAAAAACAAAATCAATGTAGTAACCCTAGGTTGTAGTAAGAATGTTTATGATTCTGAAGTGCTCATGGGGCAGCTTAAGGCCAACAATAAGCAAGTGGCCCATGAAGAAGAGGGCAATGTTGTGGTCATCAATACCTGCGGCTTTATTGCGAATGCCAAGGAAGAAAGTGTCAATACTATCTTGGAATATGTTGAAAAAAAAGAAGCGGGCATTGTAGATAAGGTTTTTGTTACGGGCTGTTTGAGTGAGCGTTATAAACCGGATTTGCAGAAGGAAATCCCTAATGTCGACGCGTATTTTGGAACAAGCGACCTTCCACAACTATTAAAAGCCCTAGGGGCGGATTATAAGCATGAGCTTATAGGGGAACGTTTGACCACAACACCTAAAAACTATGCGTATCTAAAAATAGCGGAAGGCTGTGATCGGCCGTGTTCGTTTTGTGCTATTCCCTTAATGCGTGGAAAACATAAAAGCAAGCCCATTGAAGAGCTGGTGACTGAGGCAGAAAAACTGGCCGCGAACGGCGTTAAGGAATTGATACTTATTGCCCAAGACCTCACGTATTACGGCCTTGATCTCTACAAAAAAAGAAACTTGGCAGAATTACTGGAAGCCTTGGTTACCGTTACGGGTATTGAGTGGATCCGATTGCACTATGCTTTTCCTACCGGTTTTCCTATGGACGTGTTGGAGGTAATGAAGCGCGAGCCTAAGATTTGTAATTATATTGACATTCCGTTACAGCATATTGCCGATCCCATCTTAAAGAGCATGCGAAGGGGAACCACCAAGGCCAAAACGACCAAGTTGTTACAGGACTTTAGGACCGCCGTGCCGGAAATGACCATCAGGACTACCTTGATTGTGGGTTATCCCGGGGAAACCGAGGAAGACTTCCAGACCTTGAAAAACTGGGTCCGGGAAATGCGTTTTGAACGTTTGGGTTGCTTTACCTATAGCCATGAGGAGAATACACATGCCTATTCCCTTACGGACGATGTCCCGGAAGATGTAAAACAGCAACGTGCCAATGAAATTATGGAAGTACAGTCCCAAATATCATGGGAACTCAATCAAGAAAAAACAGGAAAAACCTTCAACTGCATCATTGACCGTAAAGAAGGAAACCATTTTGTGGGACGTACCGAATACGATTCCCCGGATGTGGATAATGAAGTGCTTATTGACGCTACAAAACACTATGTGAAAATTGGCGACTTTACCGCTATTAAGATTAAAGAAGCTTCTGATTTTGACCTTTACGGTGAACCTGCATAAAAAAGGGCAATCCTTTATGAATTGCCCTTTGAGTCTTTGATTAAAGCGAGTTCGATATATTTTTCATTAGTTCATTTGTCCGGTCGAGCCTTTTGGCTGAGCTCAAGATAAACTAACGACCTTATTGAAACGAACGTTTTTATGATTTCTCGACTGCCTGCCCGTCCGGCAGGTGCTCGAAGTGACATCAACCCATATATAGCTACCTTAAAGTATCTAGATGACTTTTATAGTGGATTCACAAGAATTATGCTTCCTGCTTTTCCTCTGGGGATAGCGTACTATAAACGAATCCTGCTAAAATAGCACCTAAAATGGGGGCTACCCAGAACAACCAAAGTTGCGGCATTGCCCATGAACCTTCCGCAAAAAGGGCTTGACTGGTGCTCCTTGCAGGATTTACCGAGGTATTGGTCACCGGGATGCTTACCAAATGGATCAAGGTCAATCCTAGACCAATGGTTAGGCCGGCCATACCTTTGGGCGCTTTGGAATGCGTGGCCCCTAGAATAATGAACAAAAAGATAAACGTAAGGACCAATTCCGTAATAAAGGCAGATAGCATATTGTATCCATCAGGTGAATGTACGCCAAACCCATTGGCCGCAAAACCACCAATTTCAACCCCAGGCTTCCCAGATACGATAAGGCAGAGCACGGCAGCTCCGGCTATGGCCCCTAAGAGTTGCGCTATAATGTAGGGGAACAGCTCTTTTTTATCGAACCTCCCTGCAATAGCCAATCCTATGGAAACGGCAGGGTTCAAGTGGCATCCAGAGATATGGCCAATGGCATATGCCATGGTAACAACGGTTAAGCCAAAGGCTAGGGCAACGCCCACAAAACCTATACCTAGCTCTGGATAGGCAGCTGCAATAACGGCACTTCCGCATCCGCCTAGGACAAGCCAAAGGGTTCCAATAAATTCTGCGATAACTTTTTTCATGATTTCTTAAATATTAGTTAGTATGCTTAGTAAGAAACCATTAAGACCTATAAAGTCACATAGGCAATTAATTTTTCTACGGTAGGGTGGTCATTTCCCCCTGCGGGTTCGATGGTAATGTTTAACGATTCCGCTTGATCAATATAATGGAGCGTAATGAGTTCTTCATCGGTTTTAAGCAATCCCATGTTGATCATTTCCCCTTCAACATCGCTCCACATTTGATAGGTCTTATCTTCCGGCAATTCCGGAAGCCCCTGGGCGTTTACAACGACCATTTTATTATCGTGGTTAACATAGGCTACTGCCCTAGCGTTGGGAACCAAATTATTTCCGTGTAAAATTAAAGGAATGGTCTGCGGACCGTTAATGGTTTTAAGACGTTGGTTTGTTAATAGATAGTTTTCTTCCAAGGCGTTTAAACGATCTTGTAAAACCGTGGTTTGTTCTTGTAAGGCCTCAAAATTACTTTCAGAAGCCTTCCATTGTCTATACATCCAAAAAGAACTTAATAGAAACAAGGCAGCCAAGCTAGCCGCAGCCCATAACCATCCGCGGGAGGGACCCTGTTTTGCGGTATTTTCCAAAGTGTCAAATAGGCGTTCTTTGATTTGGGCAGGTGGGGTAATGGCATTTTCAAAGGCCATGCGTTCAAAATCCGCTTCCAGTGCATCATAACTACGCCGCAACCCCGGGTCGGAAGCCAAGGCTTCGGCAACGGACTGCCGCTCCTTGTCCGTTAGTTCATCCAACAGATACTTCTCTAAAAATCCCTCTTCTAATAGTTTCTTCCTATCCATCATCAAAACAAGTTTATCAGTATCCCTATTAGTATAAATTCCTTGTCATAACTTTCACGCAATAATTGCAGTGCTTGCCGTACGTACGATTTAAAAGTACCCAACGGTACGCCCATTTGTTCATTGGCTTCCCTATGGGTATACCCTTTAAAGTATACAAGTGAAATGGCTTCTTGGTGGTGTGGTTCAAGTTTGCCAACAGCACCGTTTAAGGCTGCAACATCCAATTGGGGTTCGGCATTCTCTTTTTCCCTATATACACTTAAATCCTCGTTTTGGATGAGGATTTCTTTTTTTCTTATCGTATTGAGGGTCAAATTTTTGGCAATGCGATATGCCCAGGTATAAAATTTTCCTTTGTTGGGATCGTAAGCTTCTATCTTCTGCCAAATTTTCACAAAGGTTTCTTGCAACAAATCTTCTGCCATTTCCTTGTTGCCGCACATCCTTAAAATAACCCCATATAGTGCTGGGGCATATTTGTCATACAGCAGTTGCAAGGCCTTTTTATCCTTTTGCTTGATACGCTCAATGGCAATAATATCTTCGTTGTTATGGGGCATAGTTATGTTAAAGATATAATAAAATACAACGAGGCTCATCCAAAGGGATAAAGCTCGTGTAAATAGCTATAGAATGCGCGCAAAAAAAAACATTCTTTAAAACAATTAAAATAACGAAAATGAAAAAAGCAATTTTTATTCTTGCAACGCTTACACTATTATTTTTTACACAGAACGCAAATGCACAAAAATCTCAGGATATCGTTGATGTCGCCGTATCCGTGGATGATTTTTCCACTTTGGTCACTGCCCTTAAAGCCGCAGATTTAGTGGAAGCTTTAAAAGGGGAAGGACCGTTCACGGTTTTCGCCCCCGTGAACTCTGGTTTCGAAAAAATTGATGAAGCCACCTTGGGTGCCCTATTGCAACCTGAGAACAAAAATCAATTATCGGGTATCCTAACGTATCATGTGGTCGCCGGTAGGCTGGAAGCCAAGGACGTTGCCGCAGCTTTGGAAAGTGGTAATGGAAAAGCAGAACTCACTACTTTAAATGGGGAGACCTTGACTGCCGTAAGTAAGGATGATGGTATTTATTTAATGGATGCCAATGGTAACCATAGTAAAATATCAAAAACGGACATCATGGCCTCTAACGGCGTCATCCATATTATTGAAGACGTGGTTATGCCACTCTAAGTGTTTGTCTTTTTGGTTGGTTAGTTAAAAGCATTGTCCTAGGGCAATGCTTTTTTAATTCCGTTCACGTTCCAAGGCATAAAGTTCACGGCCTAATTGTGCTAAAAACGGAATCCCAATGGAATCATATTCATAAGTATCATCATTAAAAATACGGTTCTTGTTGACCAAAATAGTAGCAACAACCATAAATTCCACCTCATTTTTGGTATCCTTGATATAGGCGCAATCGGTTAAGGTACCATAGGCGTAGCCAACCTTATTATAAATTTCCATATGGTCGGGCATAGGTTCCGTGCTATCACCATAAAGTAAAAATTTACCATAACTGTCATAATACTCCTTTTGGTCGTAACCGGTGTCCTTGGGCAGGGTATGCATGGCATCCAACAAGAATTGATGTTGTTCTAGGCTGAGGTCAAAACGTTCATTGATGGGAAATGCATCAGGAAAAATAATACGCGTTAACAATCCATGTTGTGCCTTGATCGGAAAATAGTTTTTTAAACCAAAATCAAAAGGAAGGTGGTGCAGGACATCATCGGCATACAAACCTATACCCTTTTCAATATTTTCCAAAAACAAGGTTTGATGTTCTTTGCTAACTAAGGGCGTAGAGGTTACGGTAGTGGAATCGTTAGTGTAGACGACCAAAGGTTTGGTGGTGATATCATCGGTATGGGTCGTAGACAAACGGTGGGAAATTCGAATTGGGGAAACCCCTCTTTCTTGCATACGGGCATTAAGCTCATCCTGCCCTAAAAATTCTACCAGCCTGTTATTGGCTGCATTATCGCTCACGGCAAAAATCTCTTGTATGGTTCTGGAAAAGGTAGTGTTAACGCTATCCCCTTCTACGTAAAAACGTGTGTTCCTATCCAAAGAGTCCAGTTGGTTCAGTTTTTCAAGTGCGGCCACGGCCGCCGCAAATTTTACGGTACTGGCAGGATAGAAATAGGTGCTGTCGTTTACTTGGAAATCAAAGTTGGTAAAAACAACACTATCGGTAATCCTATCGATTTGGGTATATCGTATTTGGACCTCATATTGTGAAATGCTGTCCATCACCCTTTTGATACGTTCGTCTTGGGATGCCAATGCCCGCTCCAGTAGATTATGGTCTGTAATTGTATTGCATGAAAGAACACTAAGAATCAAGCATACGGGAAGTAGCGAAACATGTTTCATTTTTTTGATTAATCTTGATAGATTTCCCCTCGGTGTGGTTTTAAATCGTCTCTAGCTTGGATCATTTCAAACTCCGCTACCACTAAAAAGGCAATACTATGGCTATCGGTTAAGTGCTTATGCCCCGTAATATCAAACTTCATTTCCTCGTTCAATACATATTCCTTTAAATGAATTTCGTAATGCTCTGCCGTCTTGGCCGCCGTAGGTCCCCTAAAATCCCAAATCAACTTAATTTTCTTGTCCAATACTTTTTCCATAGTTAGTTTAGTTTGTTGGTCTAAATATAGCATTTCTCTAAGGTTCTTATTTTTCAGTTTTTAAAAACAAATGGAGCAAAACCTTTTATATAGGCCAAACACACTAAAAATGTGTTAAGGAAATTGGCATAGATTTGCCTTCCTCTAGGTAATTGTTATTTTTGCGGGATGCGATTTGCAAAAAGTCCTATTTACTATTTTGTGCCTGTCCTTTTAGCCTTCATTGTAGCTTCTTGTGGTAATTTGTTTAAGGATGATGAACCGGGTACACCAATTGCACGAGTGGGTGAGGTATATCTGTATCCAGAAGATGTTGCCCCTTTTATGGATAAAAGCCTAAGTACTAGCGACAGTGCTGCTTTTATGGTGAATTACGTAAACAAATGGGCGGCCAAACAATTGTTATTGGAAAAGTCAAAAATCAACCTTTCCGAGGAAAAACTTAAATCCTTCAATAAGTTGGTAGAAGATTACCGTGCAGATCTGTACACAAGGGCGTACACAGAAGCGTTGGTGCAGCAATCCCAAGACACGGCGATCAATACCAATGAACTTAGGGCGTACTATGATTCCTCAAAAGAAAATTTTAGGTTGAATGAAAAATTGGTACAGCTACGGTTCGTAGTATTGCCCAATCAGTTTTTGGATAAAAATGCGGTGGTGGAGCGGATCAAGTCTTTTGAGCAGGAGGACAAGGAATATTTGGATTCCATAGCGGTACAGTTCAAAAAAATCCATTTTAACGATTCTATTTGGGTAAGTGCCTCGCGGGTAATGGCAGAGATTGCCCCTTTAAGCTATGCCAACCAAGATAAGCACTTAAAGAAATCACAATTTTTTGAGCTTAAAGACTCAATGGGGGTATATTTGGGTAAGGTGAAGGACGTATTGAACGTTAATGATACGGCCCCATTGGCCTACATTGCACCAGATATTAAAAGAATTATATTGAACAGACGTAGATTGGCCAAAGAACGCCAGTTAGAAACAGAAATCATAGATGAAGCCATTAAAAAAAATGAATTTGAAATTTATGGAAAAGAAGAATAGCCTTATAGCCTGCCTGCTTCTGATCATGGGAATGCAGTTGGTTATGGCACAGGACGACCAAACAACGGACATCCAGGAAACGGTAACGGAGAATACCGAAATTACGGATTCTATAGTGGTTAAGCGCGAAAAATTGGATGGTATAGCCGCGGTCATTGGGGATTATGTGATTTTGGAATCCGACGTAGAAAAAACCTTGATCGACTTAAAAAGCCAAGGAGCTTCAACAGAGGATATTACCCATTGCCAATTACTGGGCAAACTAATGGAAGACCGTTTGTATGCCCACCAGGCGGTACAAGATAGCCTTTTGGTGTCCGACGATCAGGTGAACGCTACCAGTGACCGGCAAATCCAGCAACTTTCTGCCCAAATCGGTAGTGTGGAAAAAATGCTGAAGTATTATAAGAAGGCAGATTTGGAGAGCTTTAAGGCAGAGCTTTTTGAAATCAATAAATTACGCATGCTTTCTGAAAAGATGCAGCAGAAAATCACATCTGAAATTGAAGTAACCCCAGAAGAGGTCCGCCAGTTTTTTTATAAAATACCCGAAGATGAACGCCCTGTTTTTGGTGCGGAACTGGAAATCTCGCAAATCGTAAAACAGCCCAAACCATCTGAAGCCGAAAAGCAAAAGGTTATCGATAGGTTGAATGCTATAAAACAAGATGTGGAGGAAAACGATGCCAGTTTTAATGTAAAGGCAATCCTTTATTCCCAAGATCCTGGGTCCAAATCAAAGGGTGGATTTTATAGTATGACGCGGCAAACCCCATTTGTAAAGGAGTTTAAAGACGTAGCCTTTAGTTTGCAGGAAGGCGAAATTTCCGATCCTTTTGAGACCACCTTTGGGTATCATATTATCTTGGTAGAAAAAATAAGGGGGCAAGAGGTGGATTTAAGACATATCTTATTGCAACCAGAAGTATCCGACGAGGCCATGAAAAAGGCCGCAGCTGAATTGGATACCATACGTAAACACATTATGGACGGTAAATATTCCTTTGCCGATGCCGCCCTTAATTTTTCCGATGAGAAAGAGACCAAGAATGATGGCGGAGTACTTAGAAACCCTATAAATTTTGACTCTAAATTTGAGTTGACCAAAATGGACCCATCGCTGTACAACCAAGTAAATAAATTAAAGGATGGCGAAATTTCCAGACCTATACGGGAAGATGACCCAAGGGGTGGAGCCACCAAGTTTAAGATTATGAAGATTTCCAATAGATATGATGAGCATAAAGCTGATTTTGCCAGGGATTACATAAAAATACAAGAGTTGGCAGTTAGGGAAAAGCAGTTCAAAGCCATACAAAAGTGGATGACCGAGAAAATTGAAGACGTTTACGTACAGGTGGACAATGAAAGTAAGGATTGCAATTTTGCAAACAATTGGGTAAAAGAATAATATGTCTGACGTAGCAGCGATTGAAAACCTCGTAGCAAAACACCAATCCCTTAAAGCTGAAATTGCCAAGGTTATCGTAGGCCAAGAGGAAGTAGTGGAGCAAATTCTACTTTCCATTTACACCGGGGGACATTCCTTGTTGATCGGCGTACCTGGACTAGCAAAAACGTTGATGGTAAACACCATTGCCCAAACTTTGGGGTTGGACTTTAAGCGAATCCAATTTACCCCAGATTTAATGCCCAGTGATATCTTAGGGAGTGAGGTATTGGACCAAAACCGCAATTTTAAATTTATCAAGGGGCCCATTTTTGCCAACATTATTTTGGCAGATGAGATTAATAGAACACCACCAAAGACGCAAGCCGCCTTACTGGAAGCCATGCAGGAACGTTCCGTTACCATTGCAGGGCAACAGCATAAATTAGAACGACCTTATTTTGTATTGGCAACGCAAAACCCCATAGAGCAAGAGGGTACCTATCCCTTACCGGAAGCACAGTTGGATCGTTTTATGTTTGCCATAAAATTGACGTATCCTTCCATCCAAGAAGAAATAGATATTGTAAAGACAACCACTTCCGATAGGTCCGTAAATTTAAGTACGCTTTTTAGCGCAGACGGTATTAATGATGTCCAAAGCTTGATAAGAAGGATTCCCGTACCGGATAATGTAGTTGATTATACGGTGCGTTTGGTCAATAGAACCAGACCTAATTTGGAGACCGCTTCTGATTTTGTAAAAAATTATATTGATTGGGGGGCAGGGCCAAGGGCTTCCCAAAACCTTATTTTAGGAGCCAAGGCCAATGCTGCGATCCATGGTAGGTTTTCACCGGACATTGATGATGTTAAGGCCGTGGCGTTGGGCATATTAAGGCACCGTATCCTTAAAAACTATAAAGCAGAGGCCGAAGGAATTTCTGAGGATGCCATTATTAGGGAACTTTTTTAGATAGTCCAGTAATTTATCAGCCCTTCTTACGCCTAATTTGTTAAAAATACCCTATTGTATTTTTTCTTTTGATAAAAGTGGTGGAATAGCGCAAAAGCTGTTTTTTACCCGATTTCATTTTTGTAATTTTAACAAATTGTAATTACCTAAACAAATTTGCATAATGGCGTTTGACATTGACATGATTAAAAAAGTCTATGCCACCATGGGACAAAAGGTGGACATAGCCCGTAAGTTGGTAGGGAGACCCTTAACACTGGCAGAAAAAATATTGTATTCCCATCTTTGGGACGGTAATCCCGATAAGGTTTTTACCAGAGGTAAGGATTATGTTGATTTTGCACCCGATAGGGTCGCTTGTCAAGATGCTACGGCGCAAATGGCCTTATTGCAGTTCATGCATGCAGGAAAACCAAAGGTTGCCGTACCTACAACCGTACACTGTGATCACTTGATACAGGCTAAAGTTGGCGCTACCGCAGATTTAAAACGTGCGAACGAAACCAGTAATGAAGTTTTTGATTTTCTTGAATCCGTTTCCAATAAGTACGGAATTGGTTTTTGGAAACCGGGAGCCGGAATCATCCACCAAGTAGTTTTAGAGAATTACGCTTTTCCTGGTGGGATGATGATTGGGACCGATTCCCATACCGTTAATGCCGGAGGGCTTGGTATGGTAGCCATTGGAGTAGGAGGTGCTGATGCCGTGGATGTCATGGCCGGTATGCCTTGGGAATTGAAATTTCCAAAACTCATCGGTGTAAAATTAAAGGGAAAGCTTTCTGGATGGACCGCCCCAAAAGACGTTATACTAAAAGTTGCCGGTATTGTAAGTGCTAAAGGAGGTACGGGAGCCATAGTGGAATACTTTGGTGAAGGAGCAGAGTCCATGTCCTGTACAGGTAAGGGTACTATTTGTAATATGGGTGCAGAAATAGGGGCTACCACCTCTACCTTTGGATATGACGAGTCCATGGACCGCTATTTAAGGGCAACCAATCGTGCAGATGTTGCAGATGCCGCTAAGGAAGCCAAAGAACATCTTACAGCAGATCCTGAGGCATATGCCGATCCAGAAAAATATTTTGATCAAGTTATAGAGATTGACCTTAGTACCTTGGAACCCCATTTGAACGGACCTTTTACCCCAGACTTGGCGACGCCGATCTCAAAAATGGGTGAAGCCGCCAAAGCAAATGATTGGCCCCTTAGCGTTGAGGTAGGACTTATTGGTTCTTGTACCAACTCTTCCTATGAGGATATCTCCAGGGCCGCTTCCTTGGCGAAGCAGGTTTCCGAGAAAAAATTAAAGATGAAATCAGAGTTCACCATAACGCCAGGTTCTGAACAAGTACGATATACCATAGAGCGTGATGGTTTTATCAATACCTTCGATAAGGTAGGGGCTACCGTTTTTGCCAATGCCTGCGGGCCTTGTATTGGAATGTGGGACCGTTATGGGGATAAAGCGTCTGATGGACCACGGAATACCATTGTGCATTCCTTCAATAGAAACTTTGCCAAACGTGCAGACGGAAACCCAAATACGTTGGCCTTTGTGGGATCACCGGAATTGGTGACCGCGATAGCCATATCGGGGAGACTGGATTTTAATCCAATGACCGACAAATTGATCAATGAAGAAGGGGAAGAAGTTGTGTTGGACGAGCCAAGAGGGTATGAATTACCGCCAGAAGGTTTTGCGGTTGAAGATGCTGGCTTTGTAGCTCCAATGGAAGATGGTAGTGGAGTGCAAGTGGTCGTTTCTACCAGTTCAGAACGTTTACAGTTGTTGGCGCCTTTTGTGCCAATACAACCAGAGCAATTACAAGGGGTTAAATTGTTGGTCAAAGCTTTTGGCAAGTGTACTACGGACCATATTTCCATGGCGGGACCATGGTTGCGGTACAGGGGACATTTGGATAATATTGCCAACAATACCCTTATTGGGGCGGTGAATGCCTACAATAAGAAAACCAACTTTGTTAAGAACCAAATTACCGGTGAATATGGCGGTGTGCCAGATACGCAACGGGCATATAAAGAAAAAGGGATCAAAACCATTGTTGTTGGTGATCATAATTATGGGGAAGGTTCCTCTAGGGAGCATGCGGCCATGCAACCCCGTCATTTAGGGGTAGCCGCCGTATTGGTAAAATCCTTTGCAAGGATCCATGAAACCAACCTTAAGAAACAAGGGATGCTTGGATTGACCTTTGCCAACGAAGCGGATTATGACCTTATCCAAGAAGACGATACCTTCAATTTTGTGGATATTGCCAACTTTACCCCAGATAAACCGTTAACATTGGAAGTGGTGCATGCAGATGGCAGTGCGGATACCATTATAGCGAACCATACGTATAACGATGCACAGATCAACTGGTTTAAAGAGGGTTCCGCCCTTAATGTAATTAAAAAGGAAAACGCATAATACAATAGTATAAATCAAAAAGCTCCTGCAACATCAGGAGTTTTTTGGTTTTAATACAGACCTTCTCCCTATGGCGATAAAGAAAAAAACAGTCTTTAATGTTGTTCTTATTCTTTTTATCCTTTCCTTTTTTGTGACCCCCATAGGTCATTATGGGAAATTGCTTTTAAATAGAATCTTCTCTTATTCCCCTTATGTGGTCGATGTCGATGAACGCAGGAAAATTACAGATTATGATTGGCGACTTAAGGATGAAAATTGGGATTTTTTCAATTTTGAAAAGTCGAAAGGAAATATTGTACTTATTAATTTTTGGGCGTCTTGGCGATTACCTAGTGAAGCGGAATTGGTAAGTATCCAAAAACTGTACGATACGTATAAAGGGAAAATGGATTTTTATATCATTACCAATGAGAATAGGCCACCAGCAGAAGAATTCATGACCAAGAAAGAATTTGACTTCCCCGTAACGTATTTGATCATTGGCGACAAATCTGCGGTCAAAGTACCGGAGAAACCGCCTTATTCTTACCTTATTGACCAAGAGGGATATATTGTAATTGAACAAGATGGTATTGCAAATTGGAATACATCAACGGTGACCGACATTATAGACGATTTGTTAGCCAAGGAATAAATGTCCCAGATAACAACACTTACGCTCCTTAAGTTTACAAGTGTTGCCTCCAGAATATGGGCTTTTGGAATGATGCAGTTTGCACATGCACCACTAGCCAAAGTAAATGGGCTGGAATTTTATAGATTATTGGGAACCGGAAGGGACGGTTTTGATCCTAAACCGGATTTAAGTACCTATGCTTTACTACAAGTATGGGAACAAGAAGATAATGCGAACGCTTTTTTTACTGAAGCAACGTTGTTTGAAAAATATAAGAACAAGTCCTCACAGCACTATACCCTTTTCCTAAAAAACATCTTGGCCAGAGGTGAATGGGGAGGTAGTAACCCTTTTAAGAAGAGTAGCAGTTTAGCAGATACACCCTTAATTGCAGTGATCACCCGTGCCACCATAAAAACCAAATTTTTGTACCGCTTTTGGAAGTATGTCCCAAAATCACAACAACATTTGAAAGGGAATGACGGTTTGCTTTTTACCAAAGGGGTAGGGGAAGTGCCCATTAAAAACATGGCCACTTTTAGTATTTGGAAAGATTTGGATTCCCTCAATAGGTTTGCCTATCAAACTTCAGGGCATGTGAAGGCCATAGGGAAAACAAGGAGTCTGCAATGGTATTCAGAAGAGTTGTTCTCCAGGTTTCAACCCTATAAATCACTAGGGACTTGGGACGGTATCGATTTTTTGGATACGGTTTCGGGTCAGGAAATCGAGAAAAAATAGAAAAACAAAAAGAAAAGCAATTGGGCCAGATAGAGGTGAAGCGAGATTTTAAAATTCCCCTTGACCTTGCTAAAATAGAGTATTAGTTGCAGTAAAAGACCAATGCCAAACCAAGCCAAGTAATTATCCAAGGGCACCTCTCCGTCAAACTGCCAGAAGCCAAAGGCGGGAGCACTTTTTTCCATAAAAATATCCAACAAAACCATTAATCCAGCACCTAAAAGGGGTTGTGTCCAACCAGGTAGTCCGGTTTTTTCACTAATAGCTGAAGTAATGAACGTAAGTAAGGCCCAGTAGAAACCTATTAAATAAGGGACCCCGTCCAATTTAACCCCTAAGTTTTCGCCGTATTCGTAGGTGCCAAAAAGAAGACCGTAATGCACGCCAAGCCATTCGGCAAAAAGTCCTATACCACAAAAAAGAAAGAGTAGGAAAAAGGCTTTAAACCGCCGAATAGGAAACAACCAGAGAAAGAGGAGCAAACTAATGAATAGGTTTAATGGTGATTTATCAATAAACCATTGGCTGTCCCCAAAATAGATACCCAATATTCCGGATAGATGAAAAAGCCAGATAATAAAAATACCGATAGCCGCATATGACCAGTGTTTCTTTTCCCTCATGTAGTAGCTTCTGGAATTAAATTACCAACAATTTTGGCCGATAGCAAACATAAGGGGATTCCACCTCCGGGGTGTACTGAGCCTCCACAGAAATACAGATTTTTTATTTTGGAACTAAAATTTGGATGCCGTAAGAAGGCGGAAAATTTAGAATTGCTCGCAGCACCATACAATGCACCCCTATAGGAGCTGGTGGTTTTTTCAATACCAATGGGGTCCAAAGTGAATTCCGAAGTAATATGGAGGGTAATATCTACT
This sequence comes from uncultured Croceitalea sp., assembly GCA_937959125.1. Lineage (GTDB taxonomy): Bacteria > Bacteroidota > Bacteroidia > Flavobacteriales > Flavobacteriaceae > Croceitalea. The sequence continues at coordinate 5,479 of CALGQU010000090.1, read as the reverse complement.
TTTAAAACCTTAGTTATTTTCTTTAGGATTGCAACCCTAGCTAGCTCCTTTAACTGGCCCCAATCTTGCCCATAATTAGCAGGGGCATTGATCATCACAAACCAGTTTTCATGCCCTTTTGGAGCATCTTTAGGGTTCTCCTTACCGGTAATGTTGATATAGACAGTTGGGTCTTTATAAATGCTCTTTTTTTGGAACAGGTAGTCAAACTCGGTTCTATAGTCTTCACTAAAAAGAATATTATGTAAATCCAGCTGCGGAAACGTCTTGGCAACACCCCAGTAAAAAATGAGCGCGGAACTGGAACGTTCTTGCCGTAGGACCTTTTCTGGATGCCATTGTTTGGGCAGTAGTTTTTTGTAGGTAGGGTAAACATCCATAGTACTGGCCACGAAATTGGCTAAGTACTCTTTGCCTTTACAATGAATGCCTATGGCCGTCCCTTTTTCTACCACTATAGAATCCACAAGATGTTCAAACTTAAAGCGTACGCCAACATCCAGGGCCAGTTGCTGCAATGCCAAGGTAATACTATGCATGCCCCCATGCGGAAAGTAGGTGCCCAAGGCCATTTCTAAATGAGGAATCATGGACATGATGCCCGGGGTTTTATAGGGGGAAGAACCGTTGTATGTAGCATATCTGTTGAAGAGCTGCACCAACTTTTTGCTCCTAAACACTTTTTTATGATACCCGTACAACGTAGTGTTGATGCCCATACTTCTAATGGCAAACAGGGCTTTTAAGGTATCTTTGGATATATAGGTCCCCAGTTTATGGAGCGAATTCTCCAAAAATAACGTACGTGTACGATCGTACTTTTTTTTGTTTTGTGACATATAGCTTTCCAGTGCCATAGGGTCCTCCCCAAAACAGCTAGCGGCACTTTCAATAAATTTCTTAGGATCCGAAGGCATGGAAAATGAAGTTCCGTCTTCCCAAAAATAATTACATACGGTTTGCTTTCTAGAGTATGTAAAATAGGCTTCGGGGTTTTTACCATGTAATTCAAAGAGTTCCGTAACCAACCACGGCATGGTAAATAAGGAAGGGCCTAAATCAAAACGATAGCCATCAATTTCTTTGGCATGTAGTTTTCCACCGGCATGGGCGTTGGCCTCAAAAACGGTTACGTCATATCCTTTGGCGGACAAGCGTATGGCAGCTGCCAACCCTGCCACCCCCGCACCAATAACCACAGCCGTTTTGGGCATTACTTTTTAAAATACTTAAAAGGGACAAACAGCATTCCAAAGCATTCACCATCTTCCTTCCCTAAGTGTTTGTGGTGCATCTTATGGGCCCTACGTACCCCTTTTGCATACCAATTATTGGCATTACGAAGGAACTTGAAGCGTTGGTGGATAAAGATATCATGGACAAAGAAATAGGCAATACCATAAGCCAAAATACCAAAACCCAACGGCCAGCCGTACCAAAAATCGGTGCTGTTGCCCAGCATAATGCATGACATGCTTACTACGGCATAAAAAATAAAAAAGGCATCATTGCGCTCAAACCAAGAGTCATGGTCTTTCTTATGGTGGTCTTTGTGCAAGCTCCAAAGAAAGCCATGCATAACGTATTTGTGGGTAAACCAAGCCATAAATTCCATAGCGAAGAACGTGCCGATAAAAATGAGAATCCCAATAAAAGTGTTCATTAGCTTAAACCAGTTGCAGTTTGTAATTTACATAAGAGGTTGCCAAAAGTCCGAATTTTTGGTAATTAGGCACCCGTATCCTTGTATTTTTTATTTCCAAGGGCGGTGTGTTCTGTAGCTTCTGAAGGAGTTTAAAGTAGTATTTATATGCGGTATACACCCCAAATTTAGCCTCCTGTGGTAGTTTTTCAATTCCGGAAAACCCAAGGGCAAAATCTGCTTTAATCTCGTCTATGATACGTTTTTTAGAGGCTTCGTCCAACTCCAAAAGATTGGTGTTTGGAAAGTAGGAACGTTCCAACTCTTCAAAATCAGCTTTTAAGTCCCTTAAAAAGTTCACCTTTTGAAAAGCGGAACCCAATGCCATGGCGGATTCTTTTAAAGTATCGTAGCGTTCTTTATCGCCATTTACAAAAACGCAAAGACACATGAGACCCACCACATCGGCAGAACCATAAATATATTCTTTGTACTCTGCCGTTGTCTTGTATTGTTTTTTAACAAGGTCCATCCGCATACTTTTCATAAAAGAGGCCACCAAGTCAAATGGGATATCATATTTGTGATAGGTGTATTGAAAAGCATTTAGGATAGGATTAAGACTAATTTTATGCTCTAGGGCATGATGCAAATCGTTTTCAAAATTATTGAAAAGCTCTTCTTTGTTATAGTCATGGAAAGTGTCCACGATTTCATCCGCAAAACGAACGAAACCATAGATATTATATATATCACACCTAATGGAAGTTCCCAACATTTTTGTGGCCAGGGCAAAGGATGTACTGTAAGATTCAGTTACCAGTTTGCTGCAGCCATAGGATACGGTATCAAAAATCGTTTTCATCTTTCTATGTGTTTTTTAGTGATTAAATCGGCAACAAGTTTACCGGAAATCAATGAAGGCGGAACCCCGGGCCCCGGCACGGTAAGCTGGCCGGTAAAATAGAGGTCGTTTACCTTTTTACTCTTTAGCCCAGGTCGCAAGAATGCGGTTTGGGTCAATGTATTGGCCATACCATAGGCATTGCCTTTATATGAATTGTAAGCTTCTATAAAATCATTTACGCAGAAGCTTTCTTTAAAGATAATATTATTTTTAACCTCTTGCCCCGTTCTAAGTTCAAAGCGGTTTATAATGATATCAAAATACTGCTGTCGTAAAACTTCCGTATCTTCTAAACCCGGAGCAATGGGAATAAGGAAAAACCCCGTTTCACAACCCTTAGGAGCCATACTTTTATCGGTTACGGAGGGGAAATTGGCATAAAACAAAGGTTCTGAAGGCCAGGTTGGCTCATCATAAATCTCTTCGGCGTGTTTTTCAAAATCAGTATCAAAAAACAAATTATGATGTTCGACCTGCTGTAGTTTTTTGTCAAAACCTACGTAGAACAATAAAGAGGATGGTGCATAGGTTTTTTTATCCCAATAAGCTTCAGAATATTGACGGTATTCTTTGTCCAACAAGGTTTCTGAGTGATGGTAATCGGCACCGCTCAATACAATATCGGCACCAAAAAAAATACCTCCCATATGGATACCTTTGGTGTTCCCTTGTTCCACTTCTATTTTATCGACCGGCGAACTGGTATGGATATTGACGCCAAGCTCCAAGGCCAAGCTATGCATGGCCTTAATAATTTCATACATTCCGCCTTCTGGATGCCAAGTGCCCAAACCAAAATCGGCAAAATTCATAAAACTATAAAAGGACGGGGTTTTGCTAGGTTTGGCGCCTAAGAAAAGTACCGGAAATTCTAGTGTTGATACTAATTTGGGATTGCTGAATTTTTTGCGGACTTCTTGGCTGATGGTCTTAAAAAATTGATCTACCCTTAGAATAGTGTCCTTGGTTACCAACTCCAAAGGGGATAGCCCGGGGCGCAACACTATTTTGTTGATGGCAATGTCATAGTTTTCTTGTGCTTTGCCAATAAAGCTTCGTAAATGCTTGCCACTACCGTTTTCAATACGCTCAAATTCCGCACAGATTTTATCCATGCAGTCCCCAATGGTAATTACATCATCCGCAAAGAAAATTTTGTATGCCGGACTTAGCTTGTCCAGTTGATAATAATCAGAAGTTTTCTTGCCAAAATCCTTGAAGAATTTTTCAAAAATATCGGGCATCCAATACCAACTAGGGCCTATATCAAAAGTAAATCCTTGTTTTTTTAACTGCCTTGCCCTACCACCGACGGTGTCGTTTTTTTCAAAAAGCGAAACGTTAAAACCAGATTTTGCCAGATAACATGCTGCTGATAAAGAGGAAAATCCGGATCCAATAATGGCAACTTTTTTCATATGGTATTTGGGGGTACTTAAGCCAAACTATTGATAACCCTTTCAATAGAATTAAAGGTTCTAATGGTGGTTGGCAATGTTTCTTGATTGATATGCTGGACTTGATGCCCAAGAATCCAAAGTTTTGAATTGTTGGACTGATTTAATTTGTTGGTGAATTCCTTGATATACTTGGACATTTCATCCTTGGAAGGTGAAACCGTAAAGTAGGATACAAAGTGAAGATTATCATAATACTTCAATAGATCCACAAGATTTTCAATAGGCATGGTTTGTCCTAAATAGATGGTTTTGTACCCTTTTAGGATGATTTCATAATTTAAGAACAACAATCCTAGTTCATGTATCTCATTCTCCGGTAAAAAAAGTGCAAAAACCTTATCTTTTCGGGTAGGTTCAATGATTTGCAATTTTTCCGTATTGATGTAGATTTTTTGTTTGATCAAATTGGTGATGAAATGCTCGTGAGACGGGCTAATGGTATCCGTTTGCCATAAGAGACCAAGTTCATTGAGTAGTGGGATGAACACTTCATTAAAGATGTCCCTAAAGGAGCGTTCTGCCAAAAGACTATTGTAGGTATTAAAGAATAGGGTTTGATCAAAATTGATCATCGACAGTTTAAAAGCATTGATGGCATGGCTTTTTTCACTGTTCTTTGCTACAATTTCTCGTACGATTACCGGAATTTCGCTCTCCGGAAGTTTAGCGATTTTGGATATTTTATATCCATTGTGATATAGCAAGGTAATGTTCAAAAGCTTTTGCAAACTCTTTAAACTGTAGGTCCTTATATTGGTTTCCGTTCTTTCTGGCGTGAAGAGACTATATCTTTTTTCCCAAATGCGAATGGTATGGGCTTTGATTCCGGATAGGTTTTCCATATCTCGGATGCTAAATAATTTCTTTACGTTGTTCATTTTTTCACGGAAATCGTTAAACAAATTTACAATTAAAATGATACCATAGACTTAAGCAACAGTTAAAATTTGGCGAGTTTTATGTGAAAATCATGGAAATAAACAAAAAAAGCCCTTCGTTTTGTACGAAGGGCTCTGTGCCCACGACTGGAGTCGAACCAGCACGTCCTTGCGAACACTACCCCCTCAAGGTAGCGTGTCTACCAATTCCACCACGTGGGCGCGATATTACTGGGCGGCTAAAATAAACAAAAAAGTAAATCGTATGAAATGGTAAAACAAATGATTTGATTTATTTGGAAGCGGTTCATTTGACCTTAGGATTTCTCAACCTGTAATGACCCAGTTTAAGGTAGGATCCCAGTTTTTGTGTTCAAGCCGCCCGAAGAAGTCTTTTAGTATTTGATATTCGTCTTTCTAGTACTAGAATCGTATTCTTTTCTTGAGGGTTGAAGTATTAGATTAACTATGCATGCATAATACCTTACAGTTAAATAAGTTTTTTCCCTTTTTTTTATTGACTAAATTCATTATCATTGGTAAATAGTATAGCATAGCATAGCACATATGCTAGATTGCAATTAACAAAACC
>CALGQU010000089.1 GCA_937959125.1 uncultured Croceitalea sp. | reverse complement strand
CTTGTTCTTTTTTTGTAAATTCCAATTTCTAGGAAACATCATTTTAATGACCAAATGCCTTAATTGTTATCAACGCTTATCCAAAGAAGCATCTTTCTGTGCCAACTGCGGGGCCAAAATAGTAACACAAAGGATCACATTAAAAGGAATTACGACAGAAGTGGCTGAAACCATTTTTGGTTGGGACAACAAATACTTTGTTACGCTACGTGGTTTGATACTAAAGCCACATCTTGTTCTTAAGGAATATGTCTGCGGAATACGAAAGCGATATGTACATCCATTCACTTTTCTGGTTATTGGCGCTACTTTAGCTTTATTTACATTCAGCTTCTTTTTAGACAATTTTATAGCAGACCTCCAAGCATTCAACCTACAAATGATTAAAGGGAACAACGGTGTTGGCATTAAAAATTTAGACTTGGACCAAGTAGACCATATCCAAGCAGAGATATTAAAATATTTCAATATTGTTACCCTTCTGCTCATCCCCATATATTCCTTATTTACTTTTATCATTTATCGCAAAACTTTTAACTATGCGGAACACCTTATCTTTAATGCCTATGTTCAGGGAACGGGTTTCATAATCGTCCTTGTTTTCTTTTACCTTAGTCTTGCCACCCATCCGCTTGTATATATCATGGCTACCATGGCCCTTTGGTTTTACCACACTTATGTTTTTGGAAAATTATATACGCTAAACATCTGGGCTTCCATTTTAAATTTGCTTCTATTCTTTATCATGTTTGCCGTTTTTATTGTCATGGTAATTACTTTGGTGGTTTTGGTAGCTCTATTAATTGCAAATCTTAGCTAGTAAATGGGGCATTCAAAGGCATATTCCGTAGCGGAAGCCACAAAAAAATTAGAAGCCTATTGTGCCTACCAAGAACGTTGCCATATGGAAGTTGTCCAAAAACTCAAGGATATGAAAATGATCCAAGAAGCTGTCGATCATATTGTAAACCACTTGATCCAGGAAAATTATTTGAACGAGGAGCGCTTTGCCCAAAGTTTTGCAAGGGGGAAATTCAACATTAAAAAATGGGGGAAGAACCGTATTGTAACCGAGTTGAAACAACGGCAGATTTCTCGTTTCAATATCAAAACCGCTTTGCAGGAAATTGATGAAACCGCCTATTTGGCAACGTTGGACGCCCTTGCCCAAAAAAGAATGCATCAAATCACCGAAACCAATCTTCAGAAAAAACGTAAAAAATTAGCGGATTACCTTTTGTATCGTGGATGGGAATCCCATTTGGTCTATGGGAAACTTAAGGAATTGGTGCCCAATCCATAATTTTAAAACTATCCTATCTTGCCAAACCCGGACCCTTGTTGGTTTTGATGATGGCTCGTTCGTTTTTCCAATCAATCCATTTTTGACCCTTTAACCTGCGCATTAGGTTATCAAAATGACGCATATAAAAAATGTTATAGATCGCTTTACCAAAGTTCTTGGGTTTGCGGGCAATCGATCGCAAACTCATGGAAAAACCGGGGGTTTTATATTTCATATGATGCCAATACCCTTCTGGGATGTAAATGACATTCCCATGCTTCAATGTGGTCTTAAATCCTTTGGCATGTTTAAGGGCTGGCCATTTTTCAAAATCGGGATTTGAAAAATCGATATCCTCACGTACTATTAAAGAGTGGGGTATTTTGTAAAGATGTTTGGTTTCGCTTTGCGGGAATAGAATGCATTCCTTTATGCCTTCAAAATGAAAATGAAAGATGTTGGCCAAATCAATATCGTAATGCATAAAGGTATGGGAATCGGTACCCCCAAAGAAAAGCATGGGCAAACCTTTCATCAATCGCAAACCAAAATCAGGATAACTAAAATCCTTCTGTAAAATGGGAACTTCTTTTAACACGTTCCATAAAAAGATACGGAACTTGGTAGGTCCTTTTTGCAACAAATCCACATAATCTGCCATCCGCATTTTGGCATGGGGTTCATTAAACCCTTCATCATGTTTTACGGGGCGGTCGTCATAGAGCGGCACTTCCTTATCACCAGCAACGCTTTTGATGTAATCCAGGTTCCATTTAGTGAATGCCGGCCAATCTTCAATAAAACGCTCTATAACCACAGGTTTTTGAGGTTTAAAGTAGTTTTGTATAAACTCTTCTTTGGTTAGGGTGGCGACCCTTGGAATTTGCTGAAGGTTAAGTTCCAAAATCTAAGTGTTTCTCTAACCGACTAAATTAGCAAATAATCGGTACATGTATTTAAAAGGCAATGCTAGGACATTTTTTAGCTCGTCTATTATTGACATTTCTATTCCACTAGAAAGATCTAAAAAGAGGCAAAATCGTGTGCTATTCCTTGCTGACCAGTTTAGACGCTACTTTTGCGTTTTCATTACGGGCAATCTTATGTCCCGGTCTGGTCCATTTTGGCTTTTCGTCCATTGGCTGTAGTTCCGAGTCCTCTGCTTCCACAGTTTTGGGTTGGGAAACTTTGGTGAACGGTTTTTGTGGGTTTAACCCCAACAGTTTGAACATTTCCATATCTTCATTTACATCTGGATTGGGTGTAGTCAGCAGCTTATCCCCTGCAAATATGGAATTGGCCCCTGCAAAGAAACACATGGCTTGCCCTTCCCTACTCATTTCCGTTCTTCCTGCGGACAACCGTACTTGGGTCTCTGGCATAACAATACGGGTGGTGGCTACCATACGTATCATCTCCCAAATGGAAATAGGCTCCATAGCCTCCATAGGCGTGCCTTCCACGGCTACCAAGGCATTGATAGGAACGGATTCCGGTTGCGGGTTTAACGATGCCAGTGCCACCAACATCCCGGCCCGATCCGCCAATTCTTCTCCCATACCTATGATTCCACCACTACAGACGGTAACGTTACTTTTACGCACGTTATCAATAGTTTCCAAGCGATCTTCAAACGCCCGGGTAGAAATAACATCTTTATAATAATCTTCTGAAGTGTCCAAATTATGGTTATAGGCATACAATCCAGCTTCAGCCAGACGATTGGCTTGGTTTTCCGTAAGCATGCCTAAGGTGCAGCAGACTTCCATATCCAATTTATTAATGGTACGTACCATTTCCAAAACCTGATCAAACTCTGGACCGTCCTTTACATTACGCCACGCGGCACCCATACAAACCCTGGAACTCCCAGAAGCTTTAGCACGTAGCGCTTGTGCCTTTACATGGGAAACGGTCATTAAATCATTCCCTTCAATATCGGTATGATAACGGGCCGCCTGTGGGCAATACCCACAATCTTCTGGGCAACCGCCAGTTTTAATGGACAATAAGGTGGAGACTTGAACTGTATTAGGGTCATGATGCTCCCTGTGCACAGTGGCCGCCTCATAAAGCAGCTCCATAAGAGGCTTGTTATAGATAGCCAAAATTTCTTCCTTGGTCCAATTATGTCTTTGTGTTGTCATCATTCAAAAATAAGTATTTCAAAATTAGTTTACTATGTTAACTAATTACATCCGGAAAACTACCTTAAGGCAAGCCACAAGGCATTTAGTGGATAGCAAATTTTAATTTCGAGACAAGCCTTGGGTTATGATAGCCTTTGGCGCCGCCCATAAAAAAACCGAAGTTAAAACTTCGGTTTAAAATTAATGGTATAAGCTGTTACTTTTCCTTGGCGGGAGTTTCTTTTTTAACTGATTTTCCTCCTTCATCCCCATCTGTAACATCCTTCCCTTTCAAATATTCCGGCAACTGCATACCGGCCATATTGAACATTTCTTGTAAAGGGGG
>CALGQU010000088.1 GCA_937959125.1 uncultured Croceitalea sp. | reverse complement strand
TCCTTTTTCATCCATGTTCCAATAGATTCTATGGAAACCCGCTTTTTCCGGGGTCTTGAATTTTAAGGTTCTAATGAGGCGTTCCCCATCATAAAAATCGAACTGTACAGAATCTTTCTTTTGAACGCCACTAAGGGTTTTCGATGTCATCCCTTTGTCTTTAGTGCCCTCCTCATTAGATTTATCCTCGTTTTTCTCCGTTTTTTTCCCTTTCTTGAGGTAGTAGGTGATCATAGCACCCCTTTTTCGGTTTTCGCCATTGTAGATGGCATCCGCCCCAAACCTGCTTCCCGTAGCTTGCTGGTATGCCGCTTGGTAGGCCGTGGGAGATTCAAACAGTTTGATATCTTCTTTAAGAAAGGAATTATCCGCTGCAAGGGCTCGTAAGGGACGAATATCATCGAGCACCCATGCTGCACGGCCAAAGGTACCTATGACCAAGTCCTGTTCCCTTGGGTGGATGACCAAATCCTTGGTGGACACCGTGGGAAAGCCTTCGGTCCATTTTTTCCAATTGCTTCCTGCATCGAAAGAAATATAGAGGCCATCGTCCGTTCCTAAAAACATCAAATTGGGGTTTTCTTCATCCTCAACAATAGCCAGGGTATAGCTCTTCACATCCTTATCATCCACAATCCTTGTCCATGTTTTTCCATAGTCTTTGGTACGATAGGCGTATGGGGTGTAGTTAAACCTGCGGTAATCATTGGCGATAAGCAACGCTTCCCCTTTATTGGTCTTAGAGGCCTTTATTTGCGGTATCCAACTGCCCTTGGGTAAGCCTTTGATGTTTGCCGTTACTTCTGTCCAAGTTGCTCCCCCGTTTTGGGTGTAATGCACCCGGCCGTCATCGGTACTTGCCCAAAGCATGTCTTTCTCTACCTTGGATGGTTCCACGACTAACACCGTACAGTGGTTTTCCGCTCCGGTAGCATCCATGGTCAAACCACCACTCTCCCCCTGTTTTTGTTTTTCTGGATCATTGGTGGTCAAGTCAGGTGAAATAATTTGCCAGGTCAATCCTTTATCGGTTGATTTATGTACAAACTGACTTCCAAAATATACCGTGCTATTGTCAAAAGGGTCTTGCCCAATGGCGGCATTCCAGTTAAACCTAAGTTTGGTTTCAGCATCCGGTGAGGTAGGGCGTACGCTATAGTTGTTCCCAGTTTTCCAGTCATAGCGGGAAACAAACCCTTGTTGGCTCATGGAATAACCGTATTGGCTGTCATCCAAATCCGGGACCACATCAAAGCCATCACCAAAACTTATTTCCTGCCAATAATCGTTGCGGATGCCTTGTGCGCGCCAAACGTATGCCGGCCCGCGCCATGAACCATTATCTTGCATACCGCCATAAACGTTATATGGAAATTCATTGTCCACATTGATATGATAAAATTGTGCTACGGGAATGTTTCCGACAAAGCGCCATGTTTTTCCACCATCTTTGGTAATGTTCATTCCGCCATCGTTCCCATCGATCATAAACTGACCGTTATCCGGATGTATCCACCAAGCATGGTGGTCTGGGTGTACCCCATTGTCCACACCGTATGCGGGCATGAGCTGCGTAAAGTTTTTACCCCCATCTTCCGATACGTTGACGTAGGTAAAGACAGAATAGACCCTGTTTTCGTTTTGGGGATCCACATGAATATCCGAATAGTAAAACGGACGGTTGCCAATATCGTTTTTGTCGTTGACTTTTTTCCATTGGAACCCTCCATCTTCAGATTTGTACAGCGCATTTTTTTTGGCCTCGATCAAGGCATATACCACATTGGGCTTATTTTTCGCTATAGCGATGCCAATACGACCCAATTCCCCTTTGGGCAAACCATCTTCACTAGAGAGTTTTTTCCAATTCTTACCACCATCATGGGTTATGTACAGGCCACTGCCTTTTCCACCGGATTTAAAGAACCAAGGGTCGCGTTTATGCTCCCACATACCTACGATAAGCTTCTTGGGATTGGTGGGGTCCATAACCATATCGCCCACACCGGTCTTGTTGTTTACAAATAGGATTTTGTTCCAGGTGGCCCCACCATCCGTGGTTTTGAAAACGCCCCGTTCCGGATGTATTCCCCAAGGGGACCCAATGGCCCCAACATATACGGTGTTTGGATCTGTTGGATCGATGACGATCCTATGGATATGCCGTGTCTTTTCCAAGCCCATTGCCTTCCATGTCTTTCCACCATCAAGGGATTGGTATACCCCATAGCCACCGTTAAGGCTGTTCCTTGGGTTTCCTTCCCCTGTTCCGGCCCAAATGACCGATGGATTGGATTGTTGTATGGCAACGGCTCCTATGGAGGCGGTAACCTCCTTATCAAAAATGGGTTCCCATTTTATACCGCCGGAAGTAGATTTCCATATGCCGCCAGAGGCGGTTCCTACATACATAACATCTGGATTGTTGTTTACAACATCAATGGCAGTCACCCGCCCACTCATACCTCCGGGACCTATATTACGGGGTTTGAGATCTTGTACCAAATCCATGGTAAATTCTTGGGAAAACAAGCATATGGATGCCAAAAGCATCACTGACGACAGCAATTTTTTCATAGTACGCTTTAGTTGAATTAGCCGGCTAAAGATAAAGAAATGACATACAGCTTTTCTTAAAAGGGTGTTAAGGAATTGTATCGATGAACTACAACTATCTATTGAATTTTAACGAAAAATAACACGTTTATACAATAAAAACCATATCTCATAGTTGTGCATACACCAAATCAAACTTTAACCTCACTTAAGTATGAAGAATTACCACATTTTAGGTTTTGTAGTTATCATGTCATTTATAGGTTGTTCGGATGAGACTACCGTTTTTGATTTACAAAGCCAAGGAAGAGCTTTAGTTTTAGAAGAAAATTCAAACTTTCTCTCAAGTTCGGTTTCTGCGGAATCCAATGGCGTTCTAGATATCTATTTTGAACATGAAGATTACGATGAAGCTTTAAGGGAAAAGAACAATAGCTTTAGTTTAAGTCGTTCCGTAAAGGCAACTTCAAGCGATAACAATCAGAATACGTTAAATGCCAGTAGCGATTTTCACCTAAATTTGGTTGGCCAAGTGCAACGCCCAAGTTTTGATGGGAGTTCCGATCTTGCCGCTACCCATGTAGCTATAGCTAACGACTTTGCCTATGTATCCTATAGTGCTGTAGGTGAAGTTTTTGCAGGTGCCGTAGATGTCATTGATTTACGTGATCCTTTAGCTCCGGTACTTACATCAAGAATGTATATGTACGATAGGGATGCCAATGTTATTTTCTATGATGACGGGCATTTGTATGTAGTAGGTGGTATAGATGTTGAAAAAGTTTTAGAAGCTGAAGGGGAATCCTTTATTGCCAAAATCGGCGTAAGTAATGGAATTATAGATGTAAATGATGTAAACTACCTTTATCAAGATGGGCGGACGGCAACAGGGATAACAAAATTGGGAAATTCCCTCTACGTAGCTAGCGGTGTCCAAGGGGTTATTGCAAAATACGATGCGGATAGCTTCTTAAAATCCAATGAAGTTGCTTTTGATGATTTACGATGGGTAGAATCCTCAAGTGATAGAATAGCGGTTTTGGACGGTGCTACTGGAGTTAGGATTTTGGATACGGATTTAAACGAAGTTTCCCAAATAGATACAAGGACTGATTTTGTCGTTGATGCCAAACGTACTATTGCTATCCAAGGCGATAAATTGGTCGTAGCAGAGGGTAATGCGGGGGCCGCGATATTTGATCTTGAAACAGGGACTTTAGAGGAAAGACTACCTATTCTAATAAATCCGGAAAACGTTATTGAAGCCGATAGGGTTACCAATGCGGTTGCTATTAAAGGGAATGTTACACTATTGGCAAACGGGGGAGCGGGTTTAGCGATACGGGTTAAGAACGACATTGTTGATCTAATGGGCGTTGTAGCGTTAAACGGTTCCATAAATTTTGTGGTTTCCAATGGGGATTTCATATTCGCCGCGTCCGGTACCAGAGGTTTACAGATCATTAATAAAATAAGGACTCAAGAAAGCTTGGTCATACCCGAAGGTAATTATAGTATAAAAGCAAGACATAGTGGCCGTGCCATAGGCTTGTCCAATCTTTCCCTTGATGACGGTATCAATATTGACCAAAGGACGGAAACAGGAGAAACAGAAAATGAAGAATGGCATATAGAAGTACTTGATTCTGGCGCATATGTGTTCACATCCACCTATTCCAATAAAGCGGTTACCAGTAGAAATACGAATGTTGAACAACAACAATCTGTAAACGATGCAGATCAGCAATGGGTAATTGAACCGGGAGCTGAGGAAGGTTACTTTTATTTAAGAAACCTTGGGGATAATCGATATATGGATGTCACTGGACGCCGACTTACTTTGGGAACCAACATCATTACGTGGCCATTTCATGGAGGGCTAAATCAGCAATGGGAATTTATACCCATTGAAGATTAGTGGTATTTTAATTTAAAAATCTTAAATAACCCTTCCGTTAGCGCATGGAAGGGTTTCTTGTTTTATTGACACGGTGTAAAGGGTATACTATGCAAAGTTACCCCTCATTTAGCCTATTAAGATACCATGTACCGCGTATTCCCGCACGGGATTAGCATAAACGATGGTAATAAAAGGTAAAGAAACGGGATCAGGCTTTTCCTCTATGTTAAGGGATTACTAAATGATTTTATGCGATAACCATTGTTAGCTAACATGAATTCGATATAACTGTAATATTAAGTAAATGACAGGCTATATCTTAACTGTCCTTTTGGGTTAAGAAGAATCTCGAATCCTCCTTAGAAGGAATCATGTTTATGGACTTCTAGACTGCCCACCCGTACTGCGGGTCCTTAAAGTTATAAAGGTTAACCATCACTCCCCAGAAAGATAGATGTAATCTTGCCCAAAAAAGACCTTTGGGTTGGTGTTTTTTTTAGTTTTTACGTACCCTATAGGTAATTCTTCTATTGGTAATCACATGGGTCACGCTAATGTTCAATGTAACGGTACTTGATATTTCCTGTATACATAAAAATGTATCACTTACAAGCACCGCCCTATATTGTGTTGCATCAATAGCAGTAGTGGCATTGGTAATTGCTAGTGTATTTGTGGTAGTACCACTATAGGGTGGGGTATTGGTTAAGTCTACCCAGACGCTGCCATTAAAGATCTGCCATTGATAGGTATCCGTATTATTAGCGGTAACCGTAAAAGAAACGTCACAACCCGGGGCCCCGCTAAAGCTTGTTGGTTGTGTTGTGATTACTGGGGCAAGTCCCACTTCCCTATAATCAAAAACAAGGTTGTTGTCACCATCCCTTGGGGTGGTATATCCATCCGTATTTCCGGTCACCAACCCTGTATTGTTATCTACACCCGTTCCGGCTAGGTTTCCAGCAAGTCCAGGATTTTCGGTAAAACCTGCCTCTAAAACGTCATTACATCCATCACCATCGCTATCCAAAGCGCTAAAATCAAAGGTGCCATCGGAATCGGAATCCTGTACCGTATAATTTATGGTGCCGCTGTCTTCTTGCCCTGCGGCCTGCACACTATCTGGAATACCATCTGCCCCTACAGGACCGCTAAGTACCCCATCCGTATGGGCAATAACGTGACCCGCTTCTATGGCATCATAGATTCCATCATTGTCGCTGTCCAAATCCAAACAGGCCATTAAGGTATCCCCATCTTCATTGTTTACGGGCTGGGTGGCATACCTAAAGCTATCCAATCCGTGAACATCTTCACCAATATTGGTGCTACCGTTGTGTGTAAAATTGGAACGTATTTCAATTTGGCTTACTCCTGTTTGATGGATAAACCCAAAAAACTGTTCTATATTTTGACCTAATGTTACCGTTCCCAAAACATTACCAGCCCCATCCGTGATACTAAAACTACCAGTGTTTCCCGCACCTACCGAGTCTCCAATAATCTGATAGAACAATTCCCCGTCCAAATAAATCTGCCAGACATTAGTAAAAGATCCTGCTTGTCCTTGATCAAAGAAATCCATAAGGTCAAAACCAAAACTAAATACAGGTTGGGTAAAAGAAATAAAGGTTGAGAATATCAAAGTATCGTCCGGTTCCAAACCAGCATCACCTGGGTTGATGACCAAACCAGAACCTGTTGCCCCGGAGATAAAGGCGTCTGCTGTTGTTGTGCCAATGGTTGGTGTAGAACTCACCCCGTCACTACTGACCGAAACGTTACCATTGGAAAAAGTGGTGGACGTAAAGTCCAATACTTCTACAATGGCACCCCCTAAATTTTGTACTGACTGCTGCCAGCCAGATTCTACATACCCTTGGGCATTAGTGTTATTGGCAATCGAAAAAAGTTGGGTGGTTCCTTGTACAAAGAAAACGGCATCCGGTTCCAAATCACCACCGTTGGGAGGATCCATAGGGCATTCCAAACTATCCGGAATACCATCGTTATCGTCATCTAAATCGCAAAAATCACCCAAACCATCCCCATCTTGATCTTCTTGTAAGGGATTTGCCGTGGATGTACAGTTATCTACGTTATCATCAATACCATCGCCATCCAAGTCATTGGATGATAAGGGCGTAATAATGACATCATCAATACCGGCCTCTATAATATCACCAGTGCTGACCCCATCTGATGCTTGCATTCTTATGACAAGACTAGAACCCGAAGGAATTGTAGCCGTAACTTCCGTCCAAGCTGGGGTTGTGGTCACATCTCCTATGGCTGCTAGCGTATTGTAGGTTAATCCATTGTTCGTGGAATATTCCAAACGAAAGAAATCTTCAAAATCATTGCCAGTTACGGTTTGTCCAAAAAAATAGTGGATAGACAGGGTTGAGGGTGTGGTAATGTTAAACGTTGGGGATAGTAATATGGCTACCCCATTATCTACGTCATCTGTGCCATCCGCACCACCTGGGTTAAAACCTGTATAAATCGCATTGACGCCACCTGGGGTATTGTCATCTTCCAATTGCCTATTGGTACCAACAGGATTACCAAGAACAAAACCACCCGTTGTTGAATTTCCCTCATTACTCCAACCAGCGGCACCGCTCTCAAAATCGATGACGGTTTGAGAGGCAACTAGCATGGGTAAACCCAAGACAATGGCCACGAGGTACTTTCTCATTTGTTCGGTCTTGCATCAACAATGGGAACAAAGCATACCATGGGCATGTCTTAATTGCCTCCCCCGATTGTCAATTTGGTACTCAAACATACCTATACAGGCCGGGAAAAGAAAAATATTGTTGTGACACTAGGCTATAAACGGCATCAATGATGTTAAAATGCATATTATATTGAGACTTAAATCTTGTAATTCATAGTTATATAGTGGTTACGGGTGCGTCTATAACAGTAGTGAAACCATAAAATATTATATAACTAATTGTATTTCAACAAGTAATACATTCTTCTGACGATGTACGAAAAGTAGCGATAGTTCTTAGGCCCTTAGCGCTAGGTCTTTTTAAAGATTCCAAAGAGCTCTTTTCCGTGCCGTGGAGGAATGGAATTGTAACAAGGTTCAAAGACCACCTTGGTGAGTCGTTTGGTCAAATAGTTTTCGTATAATTCTTGGTCACCACCAAAAGGTCGCTTTTCAAGATCTTTGGTCAAGGGAATATCAAACCAAACGCCTACCAGCTTGCCTTCCGGTTTTAAAAGGGCACGCATCTGTTTGACATATCGCAAACGATTTTCGTCTGTAGGGACAAAAGAACAGAAAAAGGTTTGCTCTAAGATGAGGTCATATTGTCCTTGATGTTTAAAAAAGTTGGTGCAAAGTAACTGGGACGTTGGAAAATCCGGGTTTCGCTTATGAAATGCATTTAAGGGATTTGGAGAAATATCCAAAACATAAACATTTTTAAATCCCTGTTGCCACAAATAGGCAGCTTCATAGGCATTTCCCGCTCCTGGAATCAGGATATCCAAATCTTTATCTGCTACTTGGTCTATATAGGCTTTTAAGGGGGTGGAAGGATATCCAACATCCCAACCTGTGCGTTCTTCTTGGTATCGTTGGGTCCAATAATGTTCTTCAGTATCCATACGGAATAAAAATAGTGGATTTTAGTGTTATTGCTATGGATTTAATGAGTATCTGAATTTTTGTTCTTGGGACATTTGTAATAAATGTATTTGGATTCCGGTTTTTATCTTGAAATCCCTACGATCCACTATCTTTAACATTCTTACGTTATTACGTATTGGCAAATGACAAAGCGTAGGATATGAATGTCGATAGATAGCACTTCTATAAAATGAATTGGATGAATAAAGCAACCAAAATACTTGCTAGCCTAGTTGTCTTAGTCAATGTAACTATTTCATGCTGCTCTGGTTCCATAGGTGAGGATAATCCTAGAATTGCTCGCACTGAACTTGTTATTTCTAAAATAGCGGATGTAAACCAAGCCGTCCAATTTGATACTATACTGCCTATACCAGGGTCATCAACCACTTCAAAATTTGATTTTAGAAAATTTGAGTGGTTTTTTAAACTGAAAATTGTCAATGACCTTCATTTGTTGGCCTTCAAAAGTCAGAACAGCTACGTTTTAACCTTTAGCCCAGTTCTTCGCAATATCGTTCTCAACGATATCGTAGAACAAAAATCCCACTGGATGTAATGTAACCGACCCAAGCGGGTCAGGGTATTGAATTCTTAAACTCTTTCCGCAGAGCGGAGAGCTAATCACATTACATTATTTTACTATGGGAGTAAAAAAGTCATTACGCTTTTTTATGGTAGTGCTTTGCATTGCCATGGCCGCTATAGTTCCTTTTCCAATTCGCTTTACTAGAAAGGACAACCTACCGGCCTATAGGATAGAACAAATAGATAAAAAGGAAGAAGACGAGGAAGGAGATGCCTATCAGGCATTTTCGTAAAAGAAGCTACTAAAAATGTCACAATATTTTTGCAAGGAGGCTTAATTTGGATTCACCGCTGAAGCCAATAAGGCTTTGAGTTGCTGTTTGTCCAAAACCTGATTGCCTTTGATGACGTATGCGATGTTTTGGGTATGTTTGATATCCTCCAACGGATTGGCGTCCAGTAAGACGATATCCGCAATCTTTCCTTTGGCCAAATTGCCATAATCCCCATCTTTCCGTAAAAATTGAGCGCCCTTGTAGGCGGAGTTTTGCAAAGCTTTTAACGGGGTAATGCCCACCTTTACCATGGCTTCCAGTTCTTGGTGCAAGGAGATGCCGGGATAGGTGTAAGAATTAAAAGCACCACTATCCGAACCCGCTAATAGCGAAACCCCGGCGTCCGACATGCTTTTGGCCAGTTTTCCAAAGAAGGCATCCAAGGCCTTACGATCAGCAATGGCTTTTGGGCTTGAATTTTTTACACGGTTAATCCGGCCTTCATAGGTTTTTATGATACCACTGCCCATATACTGTAGATAGTCGTCTTCCCTATGGTCCGTTTCATCCAAATAGCTCAACACCTTTCCAATATGGAGCGTAGGGATGGAATAGACCTGTTTTTTCTTCATACTGGCAAAAGTAGCCGCTGCGACCGTAGTATCATAGGACGTCTGTAGTGCTGGCATGGCCTGCCAAAAACCAATTTCCTTGTTTTTCAATTGTTGGGTGATTTTTGATTCTTGGTTGGAACATCCCTTCATGATATAATACAAATGTTCCACCCCATCAATACCGGCATCGACGGCATCTTGAAGTTCCACGGTAAATGGCATATGCCCAGAAGTAATCATTCCCCGTTTTTCCGCCGCTGCAATGGTCTTCAAATAGGCCTCTGCACTTATCCGGCTGTCATATAACTTTACATAATCCGTTGGAATGCTTTGCAAGGAGTCCAAGGCCAATTTAATGTCATTTTCGTTTTCTACCACCAAAGAACCGGCCCAAGTCGCCTTTGGTCCATCCAACTTTGGTCCAGAGGTAAAAATCGTAGGTCCCAAAAGTTGTTCGTTTTCAATGGCTTCTTTCCATTGCATCACCTGTGGGGTTAAATCGCCCCCGGCATCACGCACCGTGGTTACGCCATTCGCCAAAAAAAGTTTTAAAAGGTTTTTATTGTCCGCAAGTAAAGAATCGCCACCCCTAAAATGTACATGGTTGTCCCAAAAACCGGGCAAGGCGTAGTTACCTTTTGCGTTGATGATGGTTTCCGCTTTGTAATAGGCGTTTCCTTCACCCTTGGTTACAATACTGGTTATTCTGCCATCAGTAATAAAAATATCCTTCTTTTCAATCTTACCCGATGTAATATCGATGAGGTTGACATTTTTTATGATAATGTCTGCAGGTTCCGGTAGGGGAGGACAGCCTAGGATTAGAAGGCATATAAGTACTACAAAAAGTTGTCGCATAGTTTCTAAAAAACAGATGGCACAAGGTAAACATTATGTATTGATAAACTTTCTAAGACCTATAAAAACTAGAATGAACAGGGAGTACCCTATAAAAAATGGAATGATGTACTGCTTTAATCCTAATACGAGCATTACCCCAATAATCAAAAGTTGAAAACCCAAGCCAAAGGTAGATACCAAGGTCATGAACCAATTAGGGAGTTGCTTGCTATGGATAGCTTTTTTGTCCATGCGATAGATAATCTTATCGTAGAAGCCATAGAGCACCTTATATATTCGAAATAGAATATCTACATGGTGTTGCTTTTCTCCCTTCATGGCAATTGGGGAGGTAGACTCAAAAACCCTGCTTGTGGTATCCCCATGATATTTGTTTCTAAGGATAACATAATAGTAGTTGTATAAGGTACCTTGCAATTGGATTCCAAAAAAGGCAAACAAAGTAAAAAGAAAAGAACCATTGGTCACGTACCAAATAGTTAACAATAGCAGGAAATTTAGGATAATATCCGAAACGGAGTCCAGATACCTTCCAGTATACGAGGGGGTTTCTTTTACCCTGGCCAATTCACCATCCGCAGCGTCCAAAACGGATTTTAAAATTAAGAACAGGGCCGTTGCCCAATAATGGCCGTTTAGGATAAAATAAATGGCCAATAGACCACATACCACAAAAGCCAAGGTAACGTGGATGGGGGTGAACCCCGTATTTTTTAGGGACTTTGCAATGAGAATGGCGATTGGCCTGCCGTAGTCCGAGAGGTCTAAAAATTGATTCTCCTTAGGTAGTTTGGACATTGTATGTAGTACAATAGCAACAGAATAACGGGAACACGCTAGCTTCCATTCCTATTGTAAACATTGGAAAGGTACATAAAAATATCATTAATACCCCAGGGGTAACTACCGGTTTTGAATACTGGGTTCAAAACCGGTTTACGCTACTTTTTTATGTGACATTGGGATTTTTAACACCTAGGGTTTGTTGCTAATTTTCTTACTGATGCCCCTGCTGGCAGCCACATCCCGGTGTCGAAAAACTCTGCGATGCCTCGTGCCATGGAAATGCTTGATTGTATTTGTTGTTTTCCCAAAAGAATTTGCTTCGCGTCTCTGCTGTATTTCCTATTTCATTCATGCTATCCGTGTCGAACAGGCGACCATTGACCATGGTATATTTTACGGTTTCCGTATTTCTAATGTCATCCAAGGGGTTTTTGTCCATAACGATCAGATCGGCCAGTTTTCCAACCTTTAACGACCCTATTTCATCCCCGGCGCCAATATATTCCGCACCATTAAGGGTAGCCGCCCTTAGTGCCTCTAAATTGCTCATACCTCCTTGGTGCAACAACCATAGTTCCCAATGGGCTCCCAAGCCCTGCAATTGTCCATGGGCTCCCAGATTTACCTTAATGCCTGCATCGGTCAATTTTTTGGCATCTTTGGAAACCAAGATATGACCGTTTTCGTATTCTTCATCGGGCACCATGGTCCTGTGCCGGGAACGGGAATCTACCAAGCCCCTAGGGGTGTATTTGAGAAGCTTTTCGTTCTCCCAGACCTTATCTTTTTGGTAAAAATAATATTCACCGTTAAGTCCGCCATAGTTGACGATCAGGGTAGGGGTATAGCCACCTTCACTATGTTTCCAAAGCTCTAAGACATCTTTGTAGACGGGAGCTACGGGAATGTTGTGCTCTATGCCCGTATGACCGTCAAACAACATGCTCATATTGGTATAAAAGGTAGATCCACCTTCGGGGACTACATTGATACTCAATTCCCTAGCGGCTTGCATTACCTGTTGCCGTTGGTTGCGACGGGGTTGGTTGTAGCTTTTGACCGATGTTGCCCCATAGGCTTTTGTTCTTCGGATGGATGATCGGGCATCTTCTAAGTTATTGATGACCGCTTTAAAATCGCCATCCGCACCATAAAGAATGATTCCGGTGGAGTAGATGCGCGGGCCTATCATATCTCCTTTTTTGATCAATTCCGACATCGCAAAAATAGATTCCGAATTCGCGGATGGATCATGGGAGGTGGTTATCCCAAAGGCTAAATTGGCATACAATTGCCAATGTTTTTGGGTAGTTAACCCATAACGGAAGCCCCCCACATGGGCATGGGCGTCCACAATACCGGGCATAATGGTTTTTCCGCTAACATCATACACCTTAGCGTTTTTGGGAATGGAAACCGCATCCGAAGTACCCAATTGGGTGATTTTATTTTCGGTGACCACTAGGGTTCCGTTTTCGATGACTTCATCCCCTTCCATGGTAATAATAGTAGCATTGGTAAAGGCGATGCTGCCCGATGGTTTGTGCGTTTTTAAGGTCAGGCCCACTTTAATGCCCGTGGAATCGGGTTTGGGCATTTCCTTTGGTCCGCCAGGAAGAAAGGAAAACCGATTCTTTAGCGCATTGGAGAAATATTCGTCCCCAAGCGTCCACATCACCTTTTTACTGTCCGGGGACCAATGGATATTGATACCTGCGTCTTTTGCTATTTGGGAAACAGGTACATATTTGGATGTATTGTCCAAATCGATTTCCTTACCATTAAGCACCAATGGCGCCACAAAAGCTTTGTGTAGATTGGTAAATGCAATCCATTTGTTGTCCGGACTGGGCACCAACCTATTCGCGTATTTGGATTTTACATGGGTACGTACATCTTTTCCGTTGAGGTCAACGGACTTTAAACTTTTGGTCAGGTTGCCAAAATAAGTGCCTCCGGTCTGATAAAAAATACGTGTTCCATCGGCAGAGAACATGGGGTATTCCCCTTCTTCAGAAACCCATTTTGGAGCGCTACCGTTGGAATTCATGGTATATACACCGGTCTTTTTGGCAAAGGTCCTTCCTTGGTCGTTATTGCCGCTTTCTTTTCTATACGTAATTTGGTTCCCAGAAGCACTAAAACTGGGTGTACGGTAAATCCCTTTTTCCTTGGTTAGTTGAATGGATCCACCCCCAGAAGCCGGCATTTTATGGACGGCACCCAGATTTTCATCGTTCCAGGTCACAAAAACCAGTTCCTTACCATCTGGTGAAAAGGCAGGTTCCGCTTCAAAATCGGTATTTGTGGTCAGCCGTTTAGGCTTTCCATTGGGCAGTCTTTTGCTCCATAGATGTCCTACGGCGGTAAAAACCAGTGTCTTTCCATCTGGTGAAGTTACCGCATGCCTGATGACCTTGGCATCAAAAGTATCCGGGGCTACCGGCGATTTAAAATGTACACGTTCCGCAATCTTAAGGGTATTTTCCACCTGAAAAGGAATAGGGGTCACCTCCAAAGAATTCACGTCTATTTTATGGATTTTACCTCCACTCCAGAACACAATGTTTTTATCGTCTGGTGTCCAGTTAAAATTGGGATACACGCCAAATATGGCCCAAGCTTCTTGTTGGTCCTTGCTTAAACCGTCGTAAAGCGGCCATTCTTGGCCTGTTTCCAAATCGTGGAGAAACAAAACGGTTTTGGTACGGATACGTTTAACAAAAGCTAGTTTGCTTCCATCCCTAGAAAGTTGCGGACGTGCAGCACCTCCGGGCCCTCCGGTTACCGTTATCGTTTTTCCTGTTTCAAAATCATAGCGTTTGATGACATAGATTTGGCTGTTGGGGTCCATATTGTATTGGAAATACCCACCTGGATAGACATCTTCCGAGTAATACAAATATTTACCATCCGGTGAAACGCAAGGTTCGTTAACGTTTTGCTGATCGTTCTTGCGTTTGGTCACTTGCAAACCAGAACCTCCTGTGGTATGGTATTGCCACATTTCACCGGCACCCAAAGAACGTTGGGAAGTAAAATGCTTACGTCCAATGATATAGTCGCCAGACGGCATCCAATAAGGATTGTTCAATAACCGGAAACTTTCTTTGGTAACTTGCTTGGCATCAGCGCCATCAGATTTCATTACCCACAGATTATCGCCCCCTCCAGCATCCGAAGTAAATGCAATATGTTTTCCATCCGGACTAAAACGGGGTTGTACTTCAAAGGCAATGCCACTTCGCAGGGGAGTTGCTTTTCCACCGGTACTGGGCATGGAATAAATATCGCCCAAAAGGTCAAAAACGAGGGTTTTTCCATCAGGGCTTACATCTACATTCATCCAGGTGCCCTCATCAGTAGTTAACGGATACTCCTTAAAATTGAAGGAATCCCCAGGATTGGTCACATCCCATTTCTTTTCTTCTTTTTCTTTAGCGTCCTGCGCGAATAGAGGTAGGGCTACTACCAGTGCTAGCAGCGAAACAACTTTTTTCATATAGTGTAACTTTATTTTTTTTAGTTTCAAGAGTTAAGAATTAAGAGTCAACTTTTTTTCTAACAACTAACAGCCAGCATTCGGTATTCTATTGCATCTTATGTCTTTCTTCTATTCTCCAACATCCAACAAACCGCCTAAAGATAGGCAAAACCCGTATTTAATTTTGAACCCTTCAGTTTATGATTATCTTTAAAAAGTAAACGATTTCCCATGCTTGAACTAAGACCCAGTTGTGAACATTGTGATACCTCCTTACCACCGGATAGCGATGAGGCCATGATATGCACCTATGAGTGTACATTTTGCAAGGAATGCGTAGAAACCCTTTTAGAAAATGTCTGTCCTAACTGTGGTGGGGGTTTTGAAAAACGCCCGGTCCGACCGAAAGCCCAGTTGGACAAATACCCTGCACAAAACAAAAAAGTACATAAGCCCGTAGATTTTAAAATTTTTGAAAAATTAAAGGCGGAAAATAAGCATATTGCTCCCAGAGACCGATAGCATTGTAGCGGGTTAAGGGTTAAAAGATGCTTCATTCAATCATTAGAAGTTTAATTAAATTGATAATTTAAATTCAATTCAAAATGGACTTATCAAATGAACAGATAAAATCTTTAGTTGTACTTGGAATAAGCGTCATAGTATTAAGTATGTTGAATATTTTATGAAATCGTAGATTTAGTACCGATTCTGATAGCACATCTCATTGGGACATTGACGATTTTGACATTGGTTAAAAAAATCTTGTAGAATCATGCATTGATGGTAGTACCTAATAATAGATTAGTTATCAATAATTTAAAATAAGCAATCATTGTCATCCGGATAAAAAAAATGAGGAGATCTGATTGCCTTGGTATATTTTGGGCTGACGTTATTTTAACAAACCGACCCCTTGCTTTTCCAAAGTCGGACTCGGCCTTCGCCATGACCTTAAAACTTTTCAAAAATGCATCATCTCCAGTACTTTTAAAAAGCAGTCTGGTTTCCATTCTCTAAAAGCGCAGCGGTCTTTTATCTTTAATCCGACAACAATTATAAAGAATCACTATTTTGGACGCATGAAAAAACCAAGCTGGTATTACCTTTTACTGTTGATTTTGGCCGGTGAGGCGGTTTTTATCCTTCCTTTTGTGCTGCCAAGAATTTTTAGACCTACGGTTTTAGAGGTTTTTCAACTGGACAATGTAGAAATGGGCCTTTGTTTTTCCATTTATGGCCTGGTGGCCGTCCCTTCGTATTTGCTGGGAGGCCCGTTGGCAGATAAATTTCCACCTAGAAAATTGATTGCTGTTGCCCTGTGGTTAACCGCTTTAGGTGGTTTGGTATACGCATCGTATCCCGGATTTGGAACTTTACAGTTGTTATATGGCTATTGGGGCTTTACCACCATA
>CALGQU010000087.1 GCA_937959125.1 uncultured Croceitalea sp. | reverse complement strand
CATAGGCAAAGATGCAATAGAACAACAGGGATAGTAGTGCAATGAGTAGGGGGAGCTTGTGTAGTTTTAGATATGATATAATATTCGTTGCCACAGACAGGAATTTATCAATTAAAAACTAACGTTGGTTATCTTCTTCGTCCCATGATAAAGTTCATATTCCTTAATTTTTAGAAATTTTTTATTTAGAACGAAGTAGAGATCTGTAGTGAATTTCTTTTTTGCTTTAACCAGGCCGAAGTATGTAGCGACTTTTTGACCACTGGTAAATGAAAAAGTTGATTCTGACAGATAGAAGTTCTCAAAGTCATCTTGGGTAAAACTGTCAATTACCGTATCGTCATAGGTAGCATAAAAAGATTCAACAGGCTTTCCTTTTTTGTCAAAAGGCTGTTCCCGCCAGTAGCGTTTAATTTTGGGCCCTCCTATAGTATAATATGCGGAAACATCGGATAAGCGATATCTCACCTTGTTTTTCCTATCTACAAGAGAAAAGGCATTTATGTCAAAGTCCTTATTGTTTGGATTGATTACGCATCTAACAATAACACGTTGAATATCCTTTCCGTAAACAAGGGTCTTGGCCCTTGAGTTGAAAAGCTTGGAAACTTTTTTAGATTTTAAAAACCTAATTTGGGAAACTACATTAGAATCAATTTCTTTTTGGCTAAAGACAAAGGTTGCGGTCACTAAAAGTATATATTGGATTAGCCGTCTCATAAATAAAAAAAGAACCAACCTTATTAGTTTCTTGATGACTTTCTTACGCCTTTGCGGTCAAGGATTTAAAGAATACAAAGCCAAAACCTAAGAACAACATCAAGTGGAATGGAAAAAGACCATAATCATTGAGGGGTACGGCACTGTACATTCCAAATAGGAAATAGAGCATCAATGCGAACTCAATAATCATGTTGGGGGATAGTTTGGTGGCCAAATAGCGATTTCCCTTCCAACTATCCGTAAGGCTATTGATATTAAATTTAGGAGTACGTACAAACTCGCTTCGTTTTCCTAAATGGCCTTCCATAACCGCAATGGAATTGTGTAGTGATAAGCCCAACGCTACGGAGAAAAAGGTAAAGAACAGTTTGATGTAGTCGATAAACTTATCAAAACCACTCCCTTGAATGCTTTTATAGGTGTACCAATAGCAAAAGAAAAGGATGATGGTACTTACGATAAAGAAGCTGGTTACTTCAAAAACCCAGCCTAAATGGCCATAAGTATTCTTAATGTACAGCATGGGAATACTTAATAGGGCAACAATAAAAACGCAAAGGAACATGCTACTGTTCAAAAGATGCATGACCCCGTGGAATTTGGTCTTAAAGTCAATATTCTTTGCTTTTACGACACTGGCTACGGTTTTTCTAAAGTTTTCCGCACCGCCTTTGTTCCAACGGAATTGTTGTGAACGTGCGGCACTCATTACTACGGGAAGCTCTGCAGGGGTTTCTACATCTTCCAAGTATTTGAATTTCCAATCCTTAAGCTGTGCTCGATAACTTAAATCCAAATCTTCCGTTAAGGTATCACCTTCCCAATTGCCTGCATCCAAGATGCATTCTTTTCTCCAAATACCGGCAGTTCCGTTGAAGTTTATAAAATGTCCTTTGGAATTTCTACCTACCTGTTCCAAGGTAAAATGGGCATCCAAAGCAAATGCCTGTATCCTTGTTAAGGAATTGAAATCCCTATTGATATGGCCCCAACGGGTCTGTACCACACCAATCTCGCTATCCTTGAAGTAAGGAACGGTCTTTTTGAGCCAATCGCTCTCCGGTAGAAAATCTGCATCAAAAATGGCGACAAATTCCCCTTTTGCGACTTCCAGACCTTCTTTTAAGGCTCCTGCCTTAAAACCTTGTCTATTGGTTCTTCTAATATGCTGGATATCCAACCCTGTTTTTTGCAATGCTTTGATATGGGCAGCGGTTCCAATAACCGTATCGTCTGTAGAGTCATCCAAAACTTGGATTTCCAATTTACTACTTGGATATTCTATTTTGGCGATGTTTTCCAATAAGCGCTCCATCACATATTCCTCATTGTAGATAGGGAGCTGAATGGTAACGTGTGGAATTTCTTTTGGGTCCAATAAGTTGAATTTGGGGGCCTCGTCATTTTGCTTTTTATTGCTCAAATAATTAACCAATAAATTAAGTTGGGCCAGGCTGTAGCAGAAAATTAAAATTAACGCGAAACTGTAAACGGCAATAATGATGTAAGCAATTGTTAGTCCCATAATTATTTAATGCTGTATTTAAAAATCCAACCTAGAATTTTAATGCCTGCAAATATAGCACCTTTTACGGTACCTGATACTTTTGAGACGCCAATTCTTTTCTTGTAACGCACTGGTACTTCGGTATATGCCAGTTTTTTGCGAACGGCTTTTAATTGCATTTCCACAGTCCATCCATATGTCTTGTCCTGCATCTGCAATTCTTTGAGTTTTTCGTACTTAATTGCCCTAAATGGTCCTAAATCCGTAAAGTTGGCCCTGAACAGCAATTTCATTAAAAAAGTGGCGAGTTCATTACCAAAAATTTGGGGAAAAGTCATGGAACCGGCTTCCCGTAGCTCTTTTCTTCTAGCCCCAATGACCATGTCCATATTGTTCTCTAGTATTGGGGCGACCACTTTATCCAATTCTTCTGGATAATCAGAATAGTCCCCATCAATAAATACGATAATATCCGGCTGTTTGGATTGCGAGGCTATGTAATCCAATCCTTTTAAACAGGCATAACCATACCCTTTTCTGTTTTCCGTAAGTACCGTAGCACCTGCTTCTTCTGCGTTCTTTACGGTATCATCCGTAGAATTATTGTTGACCACTACAATCTCTGAAACAGTCTTGGGGAGTTCCCGGATAACCAAACCAATGGAGTCAGCTTCATTGAATGCCGGAATAATTACTTTGATATTGGCCATTACTTTAGGTCGGAGAGTTTGTTCTCCTTTTTAAAACTGCTAAAGCTAAACCATTCTTTTATCTTTTCCCCGTTTTTGTATTTTTCTGCAGACGTAAGTTCTTCATCCATGTACTTTAGGCAGTACCCGTTTTTGATACCGTCTTTTAATTGGCATTTGTGGTCTACCTTGCCGTTTTGGTCGTAGAACAGCCACCATTTGGCTTTCTTGCCTGCTTCGTAATGGCCTTCACTTGAAAGTTTGCCGTTGTTATTATAGAAATACCAGTACCCCACCTTTTTGCTCTTTTTATAATGCCCTTGCATCATAAGTTTCCCATTGGAGTAGTAGAATTTCCAGAAATCCTCTTTGGAGTCCGTCAATTTCCAACCTTCCGCTTTTACCTTTCCGTTTTCATAATAATCCCTATGGTACATTTTTATCGTTAGGGAAAGGAAAAATACAAAAGCAACGGCAAGCCTGATCATGTTTATTTTTGATTCACAAGGTTCATTAAATCTACATCGTTACCTAGTAGTACTTGGTTGCTGTCTATACGACCTTCCAATGGGCCATTTTCCAATTTAAGAACACCACGCGGGCAAACGGCGGAACAAATACCACAACCTACACAACTGGAACGTACCACGTTTTCCCCTTTTTGGGCGTATGCCCTAACATCAATTCCCATTTCGCAATAGGTGGAGCAGTTCCCGCAAGAAATACATTGCCCCCCGTTAGTGGTAATCCTAAACCTTGAGAACAAACGTTGTTGAAAACCCATGATCCCGGCCATTGGACAACCAAAACGACACCAAGCCCGGTTCCCAAAAATGGGATAGAAACCCGTACCTATGACACCAGAAAAGATACTCCCGATCAAAAAGGAATAGTTTTTACGCAAAGCACCGGATTTAAATAGGAATACATTTCCCTCGCCACTATAGAAGTGGATAAGGACTAGGGAAATGAT
Source organism: uncultured Croceitalea sp. (assembly GCA_937959125.1). Lineage (GTDB taxonomy): Bacteria > Bacteroidota > Bacteroidia > Flavobacteriales > Flavobacteriaceae > Croceitalea. Next base: position 36,297 of record CALGQU010000087.1, on the reverse strand, counting down.
GATCACAAAATAGCCGATGGCCCCGTATTGGGCATCTTTTTTAAGTTGATCTCTTTTGAATATCATAACCAAAGCGAAAACTGCGGTCAACAATGTGGCTACCCCAATTAAAAAGGTGCTTTTGGTCAACCAATATTTACTGGTATCATTCCCTAAATAGGAATAGATGACCGCTGTGGTCATAAGGGTAACAAAAACGATGACACTATGGATGATCCATCGTTCTACGTTCCATGCCTTAACCGTTTTATCGCTCAATTGCCTAAAGGAATCCCCAGCAGTCTCTGCTAAGCCCCCACAACCGCAAACCCAAGAGCAGTACCAGCGTTTACCATATTTATAGGTTAAAAACGGGGTGATGACAAAAATGGAGACAATCCCAAAAATCAACATGGCAAAACCAATGTCACCAGAGCTTAAAAAACCCTTTATTCTGTATCCCTCAAAATTGGAATAGTTTAATGGCCAAATATTCTTTAAATCATAATAGGGAAGACTACCGCCATTTAATACGGAGGTGCCGTTTAACCTGGCCATAAGCTCTGGAATAATAAAAGCGAAGGCGGTTTGGAAAAACATAACGCTCATGGTACGTAATCTCTCATACCTATTGTGCCGGTATTTCCACATAAATTTGATGCCAAAGGCTAAAATGGCAATGGTATACAAGGCACCGTACACAAACCATTGGCTGGCAGGATTGCCGCTCAACGCCTTGCTTAAAGGATCAAAAAGGGCTATGACCCCTTTGTTGTCACCGCCTTCTACCAGTCCCAAATATTTGGGGAAAAAGTATAATATGAAATAAAAGGTAGTAATGGACAAACCGGCAATCCAACCCCAAAAACCAAGATTGGTGAGCGATTTGAACCAAACGCCGTCATTTTTAATTCCAGCAGACTTGCCTTTGTACTGTTCATAGGAAAACCACAAAATACCTGCGGTAATCAAACCTAGGGACACGGTAAGCCACAGGCCTTTATTTTGAAAGTTGATCCCAAAACTTGCCAGCAACAAAACGGTTAACCCCAACATTCCTGTTATGGAGGCCAACTTTTGGTTTAAGCTTATTTCCCTTGGCGGTTGCCCCGTGAGGGCCATGCTTTTATCGTATGTGCTCATTGCTAATAGTATTCAATTAGGTTAGTTGAAAGATGCGTTTTAGGCTTTTTTTCTTGGGTTTCAAGGATTTACCCGTTTCTTTGTTGTAAGCGGCAATAATGGCTTTTTCATGATGTTTGAAAAACTCTGGATCAAAATTGGCATCGGCCAAATGTTCCATAATATAATCTGCGGTGCGACCTTCCGTAAGCCATCTGTCAAAAACCTCATGACGCATACGGATACCGAATGTATTGATGCCTAAAAATAGATTACTGTCCTTATGATAGGCCAAGGTGATGCATAATTTTTCCGTAGCATGTCTCCAGTGGAAGTGTTGTTCCTCTTCCTTTTTTCCCTTTTCGCTGAACACCCATCCGTAGGTTTGGTATTCAATATCCAAAAACTTGGCAGAGTTGAACCAGTGACCGGGTTTATATTCCAAGGTATTGCCACAAATGGTTTGGGCTACGGTCTCTCCCATCATCCTACCAGTGTACCAAACTGCTTCAATGGGTCTTCTGTTTCCAATGGGTTCATGTTGTTCGGCACAATCGCCAATGGCATAGATATCCTTAACGTTGGTTTCCAAAAAGCGGTTTACTTTAACTCCACGGCCCAATTCAATGCCGGAATCTTGTAGGAAGCCTATATTAGGGCTCACTCCTGCGGTCAAGCCTACCATATCGCAAGGGATTTCCTCGCCTGTCTCTTGGACAATGATGGACTTTACCCTTCCGTACTCGTCGGCCACAATTTCCTTAAGGTTGGCACCCAGCCGTAAATCAATATGGTGCTCCAGTATATGTTCATTGATCAATTGGGATTCCCCATTGGGCAGGACCCCATTCCAAAAACTATCTTCCCTAACCAAAAAGGTCACTGGGATTTCCCTGCTGCGTAGCATTTCCGCTAGTTCAATACCAATAAGCCCGCCACCTACGATTACGGCACGTTTGCATACCTCTTTATTGGGGGCGTTGATTTCCAACATATCCAAATCCTGTTTGGAATACAAGCCTTGAACGCCGTGCAAGTCTTGTCCTGGCCAACCAAATTTATTGGGTTTTGATCCCGTAGCGATGATCAATTTATCATAATGGAGTGCCCTAGAACTGTCCAATAATAACTGTTTGTTGGCAGTATCTACCTTATTGACATAACCACGTACCAATTCAATACGATTTTTTTCCCAAAACCAATTTTCATAGGGTTGTATGTGTTCAAATTTCATATGGCCCATGTAGACATACATGAGGGCGGTCCTTGAAAAGAAATAATCCGTTTCTGCGGAAACGATGACAATTCTCTTATCGGAAAGTTTACGAATATGCCGTGCAGCAGAGATGCCAGCAATACCGTTACCTATGATAACAATGTTCTCCATTGGTGTACAAATTGGTTGTTCTTTTGTGTCGCATCTAAAGATATAAACTTAATGGAAATCTTTTATTTAGAAAGAGTTTAAATACCAAGCATATGTATACCTTAATACAACCATCTCACAATACTTCTCCACAGGTATCCAAATCCTAAATATTTCACAAATGTTAAAATTTGATGTAGGTAGTTTTTAACATTTACGACTTAAGCCAAGATTTTGATCAACTAATTACAGCAAATCATGAGAAATACGTTAGTACTAATATTCTTTGTCCTTGGGACTTTGTTTTCCTCCGTTCAGGCACAGGACGCAACGGAATTTTTTACAAAGGCGGACGCTTTCTTTTCAGCGCATGTGCGGGGAGGTCGCGTAGATTATCAAACCATCAAAAAGGACCCTACATCCTTGAATGCCCTTTTGGGTTTGGCAAAAGGAATTACGGTTTCTAAAGCGGACGCTAAAAAATACCAAGCCTTTTGGATCAACGCCTACAATCTATCCGTAATAAAGGGAATCGTTGATAACTACCCCATAAAATCCCCATTGGATAAGGCCGGCTTTTTTGATAAGACCACGTACAACGTTGGTGGCAAGGACATCACTTTAAATGATATTGAGCACAAATTGTTGCGCGCTAACTTTCCCAAAGAAGCACGTTTCCATTTTGTGTTGGTTTGTGCAGGACTTGGGTGCCCTCCAATTATCAGCAACGCTTATATGCCAAACACTTTGGACGCCCAGCTGGAAAAGCAAACGGTAAAAGCATTGAACAATCCCAACTTTATTAGGGTGAAAGGAAAAAAAGTCCAGCTATCCCAATTGTTCGAATGGTATAAGGGCGATTTTACCCAAGGTGGCAAATCCCAAATTGATTATGTCAACCAATACCGTAAGGAGAAATTGGATGCCAAAGCCAAAGTAAGCTATTACGCTTATGATTGGACACTGAACAAAACAAAATAATTTTTAAATCTCAACACGAACAACAATGAAACTTAAAAGAACACAACTTATATTGGCCTTGTTTGCGACCGCAGTACTAACAGGATATTCCCAGGATAGCGATGATGGTGGTAGTGTCATCCAAAACTTGACCCCATCAAAATTGGTAGGACCCGGGCAATGGGACCTTAAATTGTTCAACAATCTGTATACGCAAACCAGAAGTACTTTTGATAGTGAAGATGGAATCAGACAGAACTTTTTTACTTCTACTTTAGAGGCTTTTGTTGGGGTGTCCCCATCAAAAAGAATCAATGTTGGGATTATTACGGAATACAGGGCTAACGGGCGTGATTTTATTTTGGATCCCGCCAACCCAACGGTATTGGAACGCCGCAGTACTTCTGGACTTACTTCTATTGCACCATCGATAAAATTTGTTCCGTTTGCAAAAGCGGCCAATTTTTCCATTTTAAGTTCGATTTCTATTCCGTTGGTTAGCCAAGAACAAGATGATAATGGTGTTTTCTTGGATCAAGATGGCTTTACATGGCAGAACCGTTTTTTCTACGACTATACGTTCCCTGGCAAAACATGGCAGATTTTTGCTGAGGTCAACTCCGAATATAATTTTGGTGATGAAGCTGTAAGAAATGCCAATGGCGTTACTATTGACGGCAGTTTTGCCAATAATAGTTTAAGATTGACCCCGGGCTTATTTGTAAGTTATTTTCCAAGCTCAAAATTTACGGTATTGGGGCTTGCACAACATACGGAGCTCATTGATCTTGGGAATAACTTTTCCCAGAATTTCACGGCACTTGGTGGCGGAGTCAAGTACCAGCTGACCAAGGAATTGAACATAGAGGCCCTTTATACCAATTTTGTAAGGGGAAGGGATACCGGTTTAGGCGAAACTTTTAACATAGGATTACGAGCGGTTTTGTAGTTCCCTTGTTGGAAAACATTTAAATTGGGCCCCAATCTATCGACTATGAAAAGATTGGGGCTTTTTTTATACTGTATACTACAGTTTTCCTGCGGAAAAGGACAGGATAATGCTAAAATAAATGGGCTTAGTTTTGTAGGCTCCAGGGACAAGATTACCCAGAGAAATGTAGATCCCGTAAAAGAAGTAAATGCCAACTATACGGCCATTATGCCTTTTGGTTTTATGCGCAGCCTTAACGAACCCAAGGTTGTTTTTAATACGGATAGGCAGTGGTTTGGTGAAACCCGGGCAGGCGCCAAGCAGTACATCAAATTGCTTCAAAAAAATGGGATCAAGGTCATGCTAAAGCCGCAAATATGGATTTGGCATGGCGAGTTCACTGGGAATATGGTCATGGATTCTGAAACCGGGTGGAAACAATTGGAAGAAACCTATTCAGATTTTATCCTTACCTACGCCCAACTGGCACAAGAAACCCAAGTGCCGTTATATTGCATAGGTACGGAATTGGAAGGTTTTGTAAAAAACCGACCTTTGTACTGGCAAGAGTTGATCGCACAAGTAAGGAAGGTGTATAAAGGGAAACTTACCTATGCCGCTAATTGGGACGAGTATCCAAGGGTGCCCTTCTGGCAAGATTTGGATTTTATAGGGGTGGATGCCTATTTTCCGTTAACGGAAGTGCAAAAACCGTCCAAAGAACAAATGGGGCAAGGATGGCAAAAATGGAAGGCAAAACTTAAAACCATATCAGAAGAAAAAAACAGGCCTGTACTGTTTACGGAGTTTGGCTATCGTAGTATGGACTATACCGCTAAAAAACCTTGGTTGGTAGATCGCAACCAAATGCAGGTCAACCTAAAGGCCCAAGCAGATGCTATCCAAGTTACTTTTGAGCAGTTTTGGGACGAAGATTGGTTTGCTGGTGGCTTTATTTGGAAATGGTTTATTCATCACGACCGTTCCGGGGGTGCGAAGAATAACAGGTTTACACCACAAAACAAACCGGCAGAAACTGTAATCAAAAACTTTTTTGGCGACCAACTAGGTAAAAACTAAGTACTGCTATGTGCAGAAATTACCTTGTCCCCTGCATTGTCCTTCTTTTGGTTTCCTGTTCTTCGGATCTTGATAGATTGAATGCACTATCGGATGAATTGGAACCTACCCTTGCCACCGTGGTTGCCGGTAGGGAAGTAGTTTTGGACAATGTCATCGCATGTGCAGCCAGTAATGAAGACCCTAGCGTAGTGAGTGTCTTTTTATACCCTAGGGAAGGGGCAACGGATATTGGTTTCTATCAAGCTGATGCTGCTGCGGATAAGAATGATTTTACGAACTATACCCAAGGCAATGCAGAATTGGTCGATGTATTCAATGGTTTTTTGTTGAAGTATGAAATTTCACCGGAACAAGAGCAATGGGTTATCGTAAGTTTTGAAGAAGAAGGCCAGTTGCATTTATCCAATCCCATACGTTTAAAACAGTTGACAAAACCCACGGAATATTTAAATGAAAACGTAGATGTGGATGCCAACAGCATCATGCCGACCTTTCGTTGGGAAGACGGTACCTTCGATGATTCCATTATCTATTTTCACGTCGTCTCCGATACCGCGGACAACTTATTTTCAGGCACCTATACCTTTGAAAGAAGGTTCCAATATTACAATTTGGACAATGTGGTACTCAACATCACGGAAGTAGTTCCCCCGCCAGCGTTACAAGACAATACGGAGTACAATTTTACCTTGCTAGCCGTTAGCGAGGATAACTGGGTCAATCTGTTGGCAGAGCGGCCGTTTACCATAGAAGTTAGATGATTTGGGCGGTAAATTAAGGGCAGGGATATGGCAGGTGTAGGCCGTATTAGGCTATATTTGGAAAAAAAAGTGGGGGCTATACCTAGAAATTTATTTTTATTGGTTGGATTGTTGCTCTCTTGTACAATTTACTCCCAAAAGATTGTTTCCAAAGTGGTGGTAGAAGGCAATAAAAAAACCAAGGATGCCGCACTTCTAAAGTTAATACGGGTTCAACCCGGTATGGCCGTGGACTCCGTAAAGATGGAGGAAGACGTTTCCCGCCTAAAAAGATTACCTTCCATAGCCCATGCGTATTTTGAAGTACGGGATACCAATGTCAAGGATTCCTATGAAATAAAATATGGTGTAGAAGAAAACTTCACCATTATTCCCTTTGCCAATATTTTTACCAGCAATGATGATGAGTTTGCCTTTAGGGTAGGACTGCAAGAGTTCAATTTTTTGGGTAGGAACATGACCTTGGGGGCGTTTTTCCAGTATGATGTTTTTAGCTCCTTTGGAGCAAACCTTAGAGCGCCTTTTCTGTTTTCCAAAACCTTTGGGCTATCCGTGGCTTATCAAAACCTTACTACGCAAGAGCCTGTTTTTTTGGATAATGGTACCGCGGATTATCGATACAATAACGAATCTATTGAAGTGTTGGGTTTGTTAAATTTTGGCAGTCGACACCAAGTAGAAGCGGGTTTGAATTTCTTTACCGAGGATTATGATTTCCTCTTTGGGGCTACGGACCCCAACGTACCCCAAGATTTGGTTGTGGATAAACTACTATTTAAGTTTATCTATAATTATGACGGTATTAAGTACTACTATCATTATCTAGAAGGGTTTAAAAGTGTACTCAATATGCAGTACGTCATTAGTAATAATGATGCCCTCCCTGATTTTTGGATCGGTTTTAACGATTTTTCATATTACCATAGGATTGGCCCTAGAGGTAATTGGGCATCGCGCTTGCGATTAGGCCTTGCTAGCAATATTGAGACACCTTTTGCCCCTTTTGCCGTGGATAATAACCTAAACATTAGGGGCGTTGGCAATACGATTGACAGGGGTACCGCAGCTATAGTATTGAATACTGAATACCGTCATACGTTAATGGATAAGGACTGGTTCGTCTTACAGAGTAACGTCTTTATAGATGGAGGTACTTGGCGTAATCCGGGCGGTGATTTTGGTGATTTTGGCCAATCCCAAAATTTAAGGGTATACCCAGGTGTTGGTCTTCGATTTATACACAAAAGGATATTCAATGCCATTTTTAGAATTGATTACGGTGTTGGCGTTACACAAGATGCAACGCGTGGGGTGGTTTTTGGCATAGGACAATACTTTTAGGGATACCGAAGACCATTTGGAGAAATAAAACTCAAATACTTTTTAACGATTTTTTTTGCATTTCATCGATTAATGTGCATATTTGCAGGGTATCCCACACGAAACCTTATGAATATGAAACAGATTTTTAGTGTTTTTTGGATGCTATTTCCCGTTTTGCTCCTAGCACAAACAAATTATATAACTGCAATTGCCCAACAAGGGGATGGTATTTTTTCAATGTTGCGTAAAGAAGGCTTGAACCCTGTAAAATACTATGAGGAATTTGTAGAGCTTAATAAAGGGAACCTAAGAAACGGTAGTGAATTGCATCTTGGCAGGGAATACAAGATTCCTTTGGGGGAAGATTCTTTAAAAAAAACGGGGATTCAGGTCCAGAACGATCCGAAAGAGGAAAATTCCATTTTTGATGAAGAACTAGCCTATATCGACCACAAAAGTGACAAACTTAAGGATGCCGTTATTTATCTTATCTCTGGGAATGACCTTATGGGTCAAACCCCAACAAACAATAGGGTAACCGAAGAAATCAATAAAAGGCTGGCCAAGGAATTGATCGTTCATGGGGCCCAAGTCTATGTCATAGAAAGTAAGACCAAGGCGCAAACCGTAAAATCTGGAAACTTAGAAGGGGAAACCACGGAAGGTGCGCTGGCCAATCTTAGTCAAATGCAAGAGTACTTGGAAACTATCAACAAAAAATACCTTAAGAATTCAGGCAAATACCAAAGGCTCTTAATAACTAGGGTAAAAGGAGGGATTTCCAATAATTATTGTGATGTATCCATTTACCACCATGATACCAGCGAGGATGGTAAGCGAATAGCAAATAATATCCAGAATGTATTCCAACAGAAAAGTGTTACCCGTAAAACCGTAAAAAGGTACAAGGAGATATTTACGGACAAAAACAATCTTTATTTGGCCAAGAATTCGCTGCCGGCCATTACCTTGATCGAATTGGAAACTACCACCAAAAGCAATCCCGAGGATAGGAACACCTTGGTCATCAAATCTGATAAAGCCTTGTTCACGGATTTGATAGCGAATGGCGTATTAAATGATTATGCTGAACTAAATTTGCAGGACTAGTCGTAGATCCTGTGAAATACACTTCTTTTAAATTTTTACTTGTATTGGTGATGTTGGTCTCATTACCAACCCTTGCACAAGACTCCCTAAGAACCGTGTCCGCAGTTGCCGGGGACGGAATCTATTCCCTATTGCGAAACAATGGGTACAGCCCAAGTAGGCATTATAATGCCTTCATAAAGGAGAATACGGACTTATTGACCGATGGTGAATTATTAAAAGTTGGGGTCGCCTATAAATTGCCGGATACTACGATGGTTACCAAAGCCAAGGTGTTCGGAACATTTGATACGTCTATTTTTGGCAAGGATTTTTCGCGTATCGACTCCTTAAGCACCACATTAAAAGGGAGTGTGTACTATTTGGTTTCTGGGCATGGTGGACCGGATCCAGGGGCTACCGAAACCTATAAAGGTAAACTGATCGCTGAAGATGAATATGCCTATGATATTACGTTACGTTTGGCGCGGGAACTACTTTCCCACGGTGCGGAAGTTTATATGATCATACAAGACAAGAACGACGGCATACGCGATGAAAGGGTGCTGGAATTGGATACGGATGAGGTAACTTACCCCAATAAAGTTATTCCATTAGGGCAAGTGGCCCGTCTAAAGCAACGTACAAATACTATTAATACGCTGTACAAAAAAAATGTAAGCAAATACCAAAGGCTGATCGTTACCCATGTGGACAGTAGAAGTAAGGGTGCCAATATTGATGTCTTTTTTTATTATCATGAAAAGAGTGCCAATGGAAAACGTTTGGCAGAAAGCATCCGAAATACGTTTACCAAGAAATACGAGCGGTTCCAACCCAATAGGGAATATCAAGGAACGTTTGGACCCAGAAACCTATATCTTATTCGGAAAACACTTCCGCCCATGGCGTATATTGAGGTGGGGAACATCAAGAATAAAAAAGATCAACGTAGAATTTTGGACCCGGACAACAGACAGGCCCTGGCCAAATGGATTTCAGAAGGGATTTTATTGGATTTTAAAAAAGCGGACCCAAGCCAACAATCCCTGGATTAGGTCGCTTTACATAAGTAGTTTTTTAGTGTAATAATCATACAGCTCATCTGGTCCCGCACCCAATCTATTTTTTAGGTGGATCATTCCAAAATGGAATTGTACCCGTAGCCAGCCTTTTTGCCGATACTTTCTTGCAGAGGTAATTACTTTTTGCGGTAAAACGGTGAAACGGGTAGTCTTATAAAGTCTCATGATAAACTCGGAATCTTCGTAGATCAGGTAGGCCTCATTAAATCCTCCATGCCGCTCAAAAAGGGCTTTGGTAATGAACAAAGACTGATCGCCGCCCCTACATAGGGTATGGTTGATCCTGGATAACCAAGCAAAAAAACCGAGTATGGGATTCTTAGTATCAAAAGACATTCTAAAGCACCCGGTTTCTGCCCCCGTAACGTAGGCATCCATGATAAGTGCGTCATAGTTTTTGGGCGGGAAAGTATCTGCATGCAAAAAATAAAGCAGTTCCCCCATCGCATTTTTTGCCCCGGCGTTCATTTGTCTTGCCCTACCTTTTTTAGAGTGGACGACCCTTGCATCAGTTGCTTGCAACATTTTAAGCGTACCGTCCTTACTGCCACCATCAACAACTACAATTTCCAAGATATGTTTACCGGAGGCTTGGTTTTTAAGATAGGTGATGAGGTTTCCAATGATGTTGACCTCATTTAAGACAGGAATTACAATGCTAATCTTGGGGCGGTCCATTGCTGTGATCAATGTGGGTGTTGTATAGGTTATATGTAGCCAAATTTAGGAGCCACTTACCGGGTTTTGTTTAAATTTCTTTGAGCAATTCTTTGAACAATATAATCATTTTGGGTTCCGTACGTCCCGCAATGGCTATAATTTCTTGGATATCCACGGGTTGCAGATTATCTGGGTCACATTCATCCGTTAAGACGGAAACCGCAACTACCGGAAGTCTAAGGTGGTTGGCCACGATGACCTCAGGAACCGTACTCATGCCCACGGCATCGGCACCCATTAGCTTTAGCATACGGTATTCCGCTTTGGTCTCCAATTGTGGCCCTACAACGGATGCATAAACCCCTTTTTGGAGCGATATGGATTCCCGCTTGGCAATTTTTTCAAGTTTTTGTCGCATGTCCACATCATAGGGTTCCATCATATCCACAAAGCGATCGCCAAATTCTGCAACATTCTTAAAAGCTAAAGGTGATCCCCCTTGTAAATTGATATGATCTTCAAGAAGCATGATATCCCCTTTGGTAAAATTAAGATTGATCGCTCCCGCCGCATTGGATATAAAAAGCTTTTGGATCCCCAGTTGGTGCATAACGCGTATGGGATAGGTAACATCAGAAAAATCATAACCTTCATACAAGTGGAAACGCCCCTGCATGACCACCACTTTCTTATCGCCAATAGTGCCAAAAATGAGTTTGCCGGTGTGGAACTCTACCGTAGCCAAAGGAAAGTAAGGGATATGGTTATAATGCGCTTCTATGGGATGTTCTATCTCTGCTACGAGCTGTCCTAGACCTGTACCTAATACGATACCAATTTCCGGGGCATCAAATCCTTTGCTCTTTAAATGCGCAACGGATTCGTCTAATTGTTTTTGGGTCATTTTTTTATTGATTTTAAAAAAGGTTGAAAAGCGGCAATATCTTGAATATCCTCGTACAAATCTACATCGTTTCTTTGGTCCAATAGCTGGTAGGATTTGTCCTTTAAATCAGAAAGCGTGTCCTTTAGTACATTGCCGGTTCCCCAGGCTTTATCCTGAAAAAGTGTTTTGTTCAATACCGTCATTCCCAATAGGTAATACCCGCCATCCTCAGCAGGGCCCACAACATATTCGTGTTTGCCCAAGCTTTCAAATGCCTTGGATAGATCGTCCTGGGAAATATCGAACATATCACTCCCAATAATACATATTTTTTTATAACCTTGTTTGAACCCTGTTTTAAAAGCATTGTGCATCCGTTCCCCCAAATCGATGCCTTGTTGCAGTTCCTTTTTAAAATAGGTAGGGTTCCAGATGTCCTTGTCCCAAATTTCTTCGGAATAATACACTTTCTTGTCCAGGGGAAGGTCTTTGGTGACCTTGACCGTGTGGTCCAAAAGAAAATTATAAATATCCAAAGCGGTTTTATCCCCGACCGTTGCTGCCAACCGGGTCTTGCATTTTCCCAATTCAGGGTTTCTGGTAAAAATTAAAAGTAGGTTTTCCGAATTTTTTTTCAAGTCATTCTGGTTTTATGCTGTAGATTTTCTGGGCGTTGGTCAATAATTTACCCCATTGCTTACTAAAGGCATGGACTTTTTCGGTGGAATTTCCAGAGGGATCAAAGACAAGTTCCCCATCTGCTTTCCATTGAAAAATACCGCCGTAAAGGTTTTTAACATTGGAGTATCCCGCTTTTTTAAGTTTTTCCCCAATATCTTCAGACCGTACCCCAATGGAGCAATAGACCACAATCGAACTGTTCTTGTCTGGAATAAGTTGTTCTACGGCAGCAATATTAAACGTCTCGTAACCTACCCAATGGGCTTGGCTGAGATGGCTTACGTTAAATTCTTCCTTTTTCCTAGTATCCAAAAGAAAGGATTGGTTATGGTTTTTAAGCTCGTTTACAGAAATATAGGGAACACTTTGGGTATTGAACTTGGCAAGCGTCCCGTCAATCGTTTTTTGGGAAAAAACGAATGGCATGAAAAATAATACCGCTATGTAGAACAGCTTAAAATGCATGGCGCTTTTTGAGTAAGCTAAGATAATTTTTAAATTCTGGATTGCTTATCTTTCTATCGCTAATTAACCATATCCAATGAAAAAGCTAATCTTTTTAATTGTGTCTTTGTTGTTCATTTGTTGCAAGGAACAAGCTAAAACCAATCCTTTTTTGTCGCAGGAAACTGCTGCTTTGTATGAGGAGCCCTTTAGGCCACAATTTCATTTTTCGCCGCAAGCCCATTGGATGAACGATCCCAACGGATTGGTATATCATGCAGGGGTATACCATTTATTCTATCAATATTATCCAGATGCTACTGTTTGGGGACCTATGCATTGGGGGCATGCCGTTAGTAAAGATTTGGTGCATTGGGAGCATAAACCCATAGCGCTTTTTCCAGATGAAAAAGGCTTTATTTTTTCTGGTAGTGCCATAGTGGATAAAAACAACACCTCTGGTTTTGGTAAGGATGGTAAAGTTCCACTAGTGGCTATCTATACCTACTTTAGAATGGATATTGAAAAAACGGGTGGTACCAATACCCAGACCCAAGGTATTGCCTATAGTTTGGACAATGGGGATACTTGGATTAAATATGCGAATAATCCCGTAATTGACAACACGACCTTAAAGGATTTTAGGGATCCAAAGGTCTTTTGGCATGAGGAAACCGAGAAATGGATCATGGCCTTGGTTGCCGGAGACCATACCCAATTCTATGCTTCAAAAAACCTAAAGGAATGGAAGTTGCTAAGCACTTTTGGAAAAACCCAAGGGGCCCATGGCGGGGTTTGGGAATGCCCGGACCTTTTTAAATTAAAAGTGGAAGGTACGGATGAGGAAAAATGGGTGCTGATTATTAGTATTGGAACAGGCGGTCCTAATGGGGGCAGTGGCACCCAATATTTTGTTGGGGATTTTGATGGGACTACCTTTACTTCCGATCAAACCACTTACAAATGGTTGGATTGGGGAACGGATAATTATGCCGGGGTTACCTATAACAATACCCCAGATGATAAACGCATTTTTATAGGGTGGATGAGTAACTGGCAGTATGCGGTAACCACCCCCACCACAACATGGAGAAGTGCCATGACGGTTCCTAGGGAATTAAGCCTGCATAAAAATGGGGATACCTACGCCTTAAGGAATTATCCCGTACCTCAATTGGATGCCCTTATCCAAAGAAATACAGTGACTTCCATGACTTTGGAGCCAAATTCCGAAAAGAACTTGTTCTTTGAAGAGGGTTTGCAGCAATCCGAAATCGTGTTTACAACGACCAATAAAGATTTTAAGATGGAACTGAGTAATGAAAAAGGGGAGCGCGTGGGCATCACTTTTGATGGGACCTCCAATTTGGTCATTTTGGATAGGACCAATTCCGGTTTAAAAGATTTTCAACCCAATTTTGCCAATACCTTGCAGTATATGGCGTTGGATGATTTTGGGCAAGAGCAGCAAGAAATCCGTATGCTTTTAGATAGTTCCTCTTTGGAGCTTTTTGTTAATGGCGGGCAAAATGTAATGACCGTACAGCTTTTCCCTACGGAGTCGTATACTACGGTTACGCTTCAAAATAACACCGGAACCCATCTGGAAATCGGAGGTTTCCAAAAAAGCACCATGGCATCCATTTGGAAAAACTGAACTAGCTAAAGAACAGTATTAAGCTGTTGGCCAATAAGATAACGGAAACGGCTACGACTCCATACCAGAAGATATAGCCTAATTTTTGATCTATAGTGTTCATACTACCTTATGTTTGTCTCGGTTATTAGTTGGACCCAAAAATATACAAAGGTCACCCACATGTTTTGGGTATTTATATAACTGGTAGAAAAAAGCGTATAAATGGTAGGACAGTTTTCCAATAGGGTATGGGTTGTGTTGCTAAGGGAAAAGAAAACCCGAATTTTTAATTTTTTTATTGGTAAATCCTATTTTTGAAATTATATTTGCAGCCGCTTTGTTAAGCAGGTACCTTAGCTCAGTTGGTAGAGCAACGGACTGAAAATCCGTGTGTCCCTGGTTCGATTCCTGGAGGTACCACAAAAAAACCCGCAATCTGCGGGTTTTTTTGTGGTAATTTTTTAGAAAGGTTTGCTTTAATAAATGCTATTTTAGCGGCGATGGGGTTTAAAAAATAGCAGAAATGAACTTGGTTGTTGATATTGGGAATACCCTAATAAAATATGCGGTATTTGAGCGTAAAAAACTTTTGGTAGATCAAAAATCCGAACAAGGGGAATTTACGGCCACCATAAAAGGGCTTTTTGAGGTGTATCCAAAAATCAGCCATGCCATTATTGCAAGTGTAAAAAAAGTGCCCGATCAAACATTCAAGGTACTTTCCCTTTTTTGTGAAGTACATGTGCTTTCCCATACCTCTAAAATACCATACAAAAATAGTTATGCCTCTCCACAAACTTTAGGGATTGATAGGATGGCACTGGCCACGGCCGCATTTTATAAGTATCCCGGCACCAATGTATTGGTTATAGATATGGGCACCTGTATTACCTATGACCTTGTCAACGATTATGGGGAATATTTGGGCGGGGCCATTTCCCCCGGGGCGGAGATGCGGTATAGGGCCATGCACAACCAAACCGATGGGTTACCGCAGCTAAAATTAGCATCCATTTTGGATACCATTGGAAATACTACGGAAAGCTGTATGCATAGCGGTGTGGTGAATGGAATTTCCCTAGAGTTGGAAGGGGTAATTGCCCAATACCAACAACGGTTTAAACATTTAACAGTTATTTTAACAGGCGGCAACGCCCAATTTTTTGCCAAACGGTTAAAAAATTCCATATTTGCGAATTCTAAATTTCTATTAGAGGGGTTGAATTACCTGCTGGAATACAATAAAAACTAGATGGTCAAAAAATTTCTGATTGCATTAATTTGCCTAATTTCTTTTGGCATTAATGCTCAAAAAGGCACAATTTCTCCCTATTCCTTTTTTGGTATTGGTGATTTTAGATCCAATGGTACTGCGGAAAACCAGATGATGGGAGGTATCCAATTGCTTGCGGATAGTATCCACGTCAACCTTAGGAACCCGGCAGCGTATTCCAAATTAAAATTGACCACATATACGGCGGCCATTGCACATACCGAGTTTCGGTTGGAAGATGCCACGGAACTACAGCGGGTATCGAACACCACTTTTGAATACTTGGCCATTGGTTTGCCTATTGCAAGAAATGCCGGTATAGGTTTTGGTTTGGTGCCATTCTCATCCGTTGGGTACAGATTGCTTGCGGAAGATCAAAATGCCCAAGGAGAAACCATAATCAACAATTTTGAAGGTGACGGAGGGCTCAATCGCGTATTTTTTTCCGTTGGGTATGAGCCTATTAAAAACCTAAGTTTAGGGGCTACCGTTAACTTTAATTTTGGCACCTTGACCTTTGATAGGATTCAAAGTTTGGAAAACGTATTGTTCGGCACTAGGGATATTAGGGAATCCCGGGTCAATGGTTTTGATTTTAACTACGCCTTGAACTACACTCCTACCATCAACAAAAAATACACCTTACATTCCCATATAGGAGTGGATACCCAGGTCAATTTAGTTTCTCAAAATAGCGAACGCATTAGTTCATTTTCCTTGACCACGGGCGCGGAGATAGAAGCGGTCGATATTAATCTGGGTGCCCAGAACTTGGCCAACACGGAATTGAAGATTCCTACTGTTGCTACATTTGGATTGGGTTTTGGCGAAAATAAAAAATGGTTTGTAGGGGCAGAATACAGCTTACAGGCGTTAAGTTCTTTTGCCAATGACTTCATTGGCCAAGAAAATGTTGGTTACGATGATGCGAGTTCCATCGCCTTTGGAACGTATTTTATACCGGACTACCGGGCTATCGACGGGTATTTGAAACGGGTCACGTATCGTGCAGGGCTTCGTTACGATCAGACGGGTTTGCTGGTCAATGGAAAGGAAATAAACAACTTTGGCATAACTTTTGGTTTTGGTTTACCGTTGGGTGCCAATTTTTCCAATGTCAACCTAGGTTTTGAACTAGGGCGAAGGGGAACAACGGACCAAGGCCTAATACGGGAAAGTTACCTGCTCGTGAATGTTGGATTGTCTTTGAACGACAAATGGTTTATTAAAAGAAAAATAAATTAAGAAACCATTTTTTAAAATATTCATAAATAACCACCACTGTACAGGTCTTTTCAAACATAGTTTTATAAAAATTTGTACATTAACCGCTTTAAAATTAAGAAGATGAATAAGAAATTTTACTTAACAATGATAGGGATTATAGCGGCTATGGGTTTAAGTATGGCCCAAGCGCAGAATCCAGAATGCATGACCAATCTTTCCATTTATGCTGAGCACGCCAAGGTAAAAAATTATGACGCTGCTTACGAGCCATGGAAAATGGTCTACGATAATTGCCCAGATTTAAACAAGGCCAACTTTACCTATGGGGAGCGTATCTTAAAATTTAAGATCAAGAATTCCTCTGGTGCGGATAAAGATGGTTTTGAGCAAGATTTACTTTCGCTATACGATGATAGTAACAAGTACTTTCCCGCGAAATTTCCTGCAACAAAAATTTTAGAGAAAAAAGTAACGTATAAGAGTGATAACAAATTGGCGTCTGATGAGCAGTTGTATGACCTGATCAAACCCACGTTCGCCTCTGATTTAAAAAGCTTTACCAATCCCAAGGTATTGTATATCTATTTCTCAAGCTTGGTCAATCTGCACAATGCAGGTAAAAAGGACTTGCAAGAGGTTTTTGATGTGTATGATGAGGTCAATGGCCAGAACGAAGTGATCAATAAGTCGTATACGGACAAAATCAACAAACTATTACAAAAAGAAGAGGCAGGTACGCTAACCGCTAAGGAAAAGAAGAATTTGGGTATTTACACCAGAAATTCAGAGTTGTTGGGTAAAGTTGCAGGCAGTATCGATTCCAAATTAGGGGCCTTGGCAGATTGCGAGAACCTAGTTCCTTTATACCAAAAGAGCTTTGAAGAAAAGAAAGGCGATGTTACATGGGTAAAGCGTGCTGTTGGGAGAATGTATGCCAAAGAATGTACGGATGATGCCATGTTCCAAAAACTATTTGAGCAACAATTGGCCTTGGACCCATCTGCAGACGCGTATTTTTATGCCGGTGTGTTAAAATCAAAATCAGGGGATAGTAACGGTGCCGTTGCCGATTTTAACAAGGCGGTGGATTTAGAAGCCGATAGCAATAGAAAATCTGATATTCTGTATAAGATTTCCACTATTATGAAAAAGCGTGGGAGCAAATCCCAAGCTAGGAACTATGCACAAAAAGCGATCAATGCCAATGCCTCTAATGGCAAAGCGTATTTGTTGATTGCAAGCTTGTACGCTACTAGTGCAAATGCGTGTGGAACTACTCCTTTTGAGAAAAGGGCGATTTACTGGAAAGCTGCGGAAATGGCTCGTAAAGCAGGTAGGGTAGATCCCTCATTAAGCGGTAGGGCCAATAGTGCCGCAAACAGTTATGCTGCCAAAGCACCGGACAAGACCATGATTTTTAACTCTGGTATGGCCGGTAAAACAGTAACCTTTAGTTGCTGGGTAGGTGGTAGCGTCAAGGTACCTAACTTATAAGAGTGCTATTACATAATACTATACGATTAAAGGGATTTGCCACGGTATGCACTGTGGCAATCCTTTTTTTATGCTGTAAGGACAATTACCAACGTGTGGGGGAAGAGGCGGCGACCCATATTTATCCGCAAGGGGTTGCGCAGAACTTTACGTTGACCTATACGGAATCCTTAAAAGAACTGGCGACCAAAGATTCGTCGGAGACCCGGGTAATTGCTATTTTAAAGAGTCCCATCAACAAAGATTTCGATAATCTAAGGTTTCAGCATAAGGAGTTTCCGGAAGGACTGCAACTGGATTTTTATGATGATAAAAACCAGAAAAGCGTAATCACATCAGACTATGCCATAATTTACAGCCAAACTGGGATTATAGATTTACAAGGAAATGTGGTCATTGAAACCCATGACGGCAAAAAGTTGGAAACGCCACAATTGTATTGGGATCGGGCCAACAAATGGATTTTTACAGAAAAGGAATTTACCTATACCAATCCGGAAGATGGTACCCTCATGGATGGGGAAGGCATGGATTTTAATAGGGAGTTTACATTTTTTAAAGCCCATAAAACGTTTGGGTTAATGAGTATCAAAGAAGAATAGGATGGTCAAGATTTTAAAATATACGGAATACCTCTACTTGGTGGTAGCGGCGGCATCAATTTATAAGATAATAAGCCTATGGGCGGTGGCGCAAAAGGAAACTTACGTATTCATATTTTTTGCCGTAGTCTCTTTGGCCATGTTTTTCTTTAGAAGAAAATACCGCAAGCGTTTTGAAAAAAGAGCTACGGAAAACACAAAATAGCCTTGGACTATAACGTTTTGATCATTGTATTCTCCTTGCTGTTTTCGGCCTTTTTTTCAGGTATGGAAATTGCATTTGTTTCTGCCAATAGGATCCATATTGAGCTAGAGAAAAAACAGGAAGGCTTTTTGGCCAAAGTACTGGCATGGCTTACGGAAAAACCATCCAAGTTTATAGCCACTATGCTAATAGGGAACAATATAGCCTTGGTCATTTATGGTCTTTTTATGGGTAAGACGTTAATGGTATGGTTTGAGGGTTTTCTGCCGACCTCCAATTCTCTTTTACATGCATTGCTAACAGATTTTAGCCTTTTATCCCAAACCGTTGTTTCTACCTTGGTAATTTTATTGACGGCGGAGTTCTTGCCTAAAGTGTTGTTCCAAATTTATTCCAATACGTTGCTTAAAGTGTTTGCCGTACCGGCCTATTTTTTCTATCTCCTGTTTTTCGCTATTTCTTGGTTTGTGATCAAGGTATCGGATTTTATCTTGAAGAATTTTTTTAAGACCGATGGTGATCAAGTGCAATTGGCCTTTACCAAATTGGAGTTGGGAGATTATATTACGGAACAAATGGAATCCGTAGAGGAAGAGGACGAGGTAGATTCTGAAATCCAACTGTTCCAAAACGCTTTGGAATTTTCCGAGGTAAAAGCACGCGAGGTGATGGTCCCACGCACGGAAATCATGGCCGTTGAACTCCATGATACCCCAAAAAATTTAACCAAGCTCTTTACGGAGACAGGCCTGTCCAAGATTTTGGTGTACAAAGAAACCATTGATGATATTATAGGCTATGTTCATTCCTATGAACTTTTTAAAAAGCCCAAGACCATAAAAAGTATTTTACTGCCGGTAGAATTCGTTCCAGAAACTATGCTTATCCATGATATTCTAAACGTACTTACCAAGCGTAGAAGGAGTATTGCCGTGGTTTTGGATGAGTACGGAGGTACATCGGGGATCATGACCGTAGAAGATATCGTAGAGGAATTGTTTGGGGAGATAGAGGACGAGCATGATACCACGGACTTATTGGAAGAACAGTTGGATGGGCTGACCTTTAGGTTTTCCGCCCGTTTAGAGGTGGATTACATCAATGAGAGTTATAAATTGGAACTTCCGGAGAGTGACGAATACGAAACCTTGGGCGGCTTGATTACCAATGGTACCGGGGAAATTCCCAGTAAAGATGCGGAAATAGGGATAGGGAATTTCCTATTTCGCATTCTTGAAGTGTCCAACAATAAGATAGACTTGGTGCAGCTTCATATTCTTAATGGGGATTAGCATAGTCTTATACAGTGTGATTTAATTTCGAGCTCATTGAAAACAAATACCCCAAAAGCGTGTTGAACCACTAAAAATACCCTTATCGTGCAGGGCCATATTCTTTCCTATTTGAAAAGAAAATGGTATTTTCGCCCACTGAAATTAAGATAAATACAGGGTCAGCATGGCAATTTTAGAAAACATAAGAAAAAGAACCACGGTTTTAATCCTAATCATAGGTATGGCGTTATTCGCTTTTGTGATTTCCGGGGTATTTACCAGTGGCGATTTTACCGGTGGTAAAGTAGGTTCCACGGTAGCGGAAGTGAATGATGAGGCGATTACTATGGACAGCTTTAATGCCAAAATAGAACAGGCACAACGCCAGTACGGTCAAAACCTGTCTTCCACCCAATTGGTAAACAGGGTGTACGACCAAGAAGTACGGGGTTTGGTCCTCAACCAGCAGTTTGAAGATTTGGGTATTGATGTGGAGAGCGATCAAATTGTAGATTTTATTAAAAATACCGGTTATGCCCAAGACCCTTCCTTTCAAGATGAAAATGGGGTATTCAATGCAGAGGTCTTTAAAACGACCATTGCCGACTGGAGGGAAACCAACCCTGCACTTTATGACAATTGGTTGCAGATAGAAAAATCCATCATGCAATCCGCTAAGGAGCAAATGTATTTTAATATGGTTAAGGCAGGTGTTGGTGCCACCTTAACAGAAGGCGAATTTGATTACAAATTAGCGAATGATAAGGTGGATGTCCAATATGTTCGTGTACCTTATACTTCTATTGCGGACAGTACTATTACGGTTTCCAAGGATGAGATTGCCGCCTATGTAAAGGAACATAAAGACGAATACAAACAAGAACCTGCACGGGATATTCGCTTTGTCTATTTTGAGGAAAAGGCATCAGGTGCGGATGAAGATGCCGCTAAAGCATACGTTCAAGGTTTGATCGAGGATAAGGTGACCACAGGTACGGATACTACCTATGTGGATAAACAATTTAAGAATACGGATGAGATTGCTGCCTTTTTGGATTCCAATTCGGATACTAAATTGGATACCATATATAGGGCGAAAAAGGATTTACCGGCCGTTGCAGCAGATACTTTGATGAACCTTCCTAATGGACAAGTGTACGGTCCTTACCGTGATGGGGAATTCTTTAAGGTTTCCAAGGTTACGGGTAGAAAAGCTGCGGGTACGGTTAAGGCCAGCCATATCCTTTTTGCTTACGAAGGTGCTACGCGTGCCAACCCAGAAATAAAAAGAACTAAGGAAGAAGCGGAAGCAGAAGCCAAAAAGATTCTTGTGGAAGCAAAAAAAGGGGATGCAGATTTTACTGCACTTGCCAGGGATAATTCTGATGGACCTTCTGCTCCTAGAGGTGGTGATTTGGGCTACTTTCAAGAAGGTGTAATGGCAGATGAGTTCAACGACTTTTGTTTTTCCAATGATGTTGATGCCATAGGATTGGTAGAAACGGAATTTGGTTTTCACATTATTAAGGTAGATGACAAACAGGATATCCTACAGGTAGCCACACTATCAAGAAAAATAGAGCCTTCGGATGAGACCATCAATACCCTCTTTACCAATGCCACCAAATTTGAAATGTCTTCTTTGGACGCGGATGCAGAGTCTTTTGGTGATATTGCCAAAGAAAGTGAATATGCAGTACGCCCAGTGAACAAGTTGAAGCGAATGGATGAGAACCTTCCTGGACTTGGTTCACAACGTAATATTGTACAATGGGCTTTTAATGATGATACTTCGGTCGGGGATATCAAAAGGTTCGATTTGGCCAGTGGTTATGCCGTAGTGCAATTAACCAAAAAATTTAAGGAAGGCGTCATGGAGACGGAAGATGCTTCCGCCACTGTATTGCCCAAAATTCGCAAAGAGAAAAAAGCAGCTCAAATTATAGCAGCAAATAAAGGAAAGGATTTGCAGGCTTTAGCAAAGGATAATAACGTAACCGTATCCAACGGTTCCGCTTTGACCCGCAAATCCCCGACCATTCCAGGGGCGGGCCGCGAACCTTTGGTGGTAGGGAAGGCCTTTTCTTTGGAAGAAGGGCAATCTTCTGGACTTATAGAAGGGGAAACCGGAATCTTTATGATTAAACTCACCAAGAAAATACCAGCGGCGGAATTGCAGAACTTTAGCACTTTTGGACAGACCTTGACCACCGCAAACAGAAATGCGGTCAACGGAGCGGTGTACAACGCGTTAAAAGAAGCTGCTGAAATAGAAGACAATAGGGCTACTTTCTATTAATAAAAAGTAGCCTTCCCTATGCTATGATGTGGTGGTTATAGCACCATGTCCTTATAGGGGATAACAACAGAAAAACCCTTGCCCTTAAAATAGGCAGGGGTTTTTTCATTTCCGGCCGCCAAAATAAAATCCCCGCCCCAGCCACCTAAACTTTTTATGACACCGTCATAATCCGTAAACAAGCGGTCCTTTACCGTTGGCAGATGCAATACTTTGGAAAGCACGTTCTCATGTTCGTTCAGTAGGGATTGGAACTCAGGCAGATTATCGGTCTTAAGGATACTCTGCGTCAATTCGGTAAGCTTCTCCACCAATTTGGGGCTGTCTTTTACATGTTTCCGGTAGTTTTTTATCGCTTCCCTACTGTCTTGTTTCTTGTTGAGGTACACAAAATATAGTTGTTCCAAAAAGGGAGGGTGGAAGGTAGTTTCCTCTACTTTAGGAGCGCCATTTTTTAGGGTATACAATACTGGATGATTATGCTTTGCGCAGGCAATATCATAACCACTCCCACCAAAAGTTCGGTCAAGTAGCATATACGGGTCAACACCAGCCCACTGCGCAATGTTGTTGATTAAGGTAGAGGAGCTGCCCAAGCCCCAATTGCGATCAAAACCAAGTTCTGTTTTAATGTGTAGTCCGTCACCATTATTTAGAAATTGGGGATTAAGATCTCTTGCCGCTCTAAGGATTTCAGCTAAGCGTTGGGCCATTTTTTCATTGGAAAAGGAGTCCGGTAGTAGCTGTTCTTTTTTTAAACTCGCCCTAAACCATACGGTTCCATCATTATTAAAGCTTTCCCATAAAATACGATGCTGCTCGGGATGTGTAGTTACACTAAGGTTCTGCCCAACTGTTGTAGGAACGGCCAATGCCGTGGCTCCATCCAGGACCCCATATTCAGCGGTAAGGAGCAGTTTTCCATTGCTGTAAAAAATGTTTTGCATTACCCCTTTTGGATTTTTTCCAATGCCTCCTTAACAGCTGCATTGGTCACGGTATGGTCCTTAAAATAGGCTACTAAGGTTTTCTTTTCCGTTTCCGTTGCCCCAAGCTGGTTGAGCAGGTTTAAAAGGTGCATTTTCATATGTCCTTTTTGGATTCCCGTGGTGACCAAGGACCGCAAAGCCGCAAAATTTTGTGCCAATCCTGCTACGGCGACCACTTGCATCAGTTCTTTGGCATTTGGCTTTTTCAAAATTTCCAAAGCCAGCTTTACTAAAGGATGTAAAGAGGTCAATCCGCCCACGGTACCCAAGGCCATTGGAATTTCAATCCAAAATTTAAAAATACCATCCGTAATACTGGCATGGGTTAAGCTAGAGTAGGTGCCGTCTTTGGCAGCGTACGCATGGATGCCCGCTTCAATGGCCCTAAAATCGTTTCCCGTGGCCAAGATTACAGCATCAATACCGTTCATTATTCCCTTATTGTGGGTAACGGCCCTATAAGGTTCAGCTTTGGCTATCTGCACTGCTTGGACCATCTTTTGTGCAAAATTACTACTCTTTGATCCCGCTTCGTCCAACGCTTCGACCGGGCAAGAAACTTCTGCCCTCACCAAACAATTGGGTACGTAATTGCTTAAAATGCTCATGACCACCTCCAGCTGCTTTTCGGTCTCCGAAAAATCGGTAAACAGAGCAGCTTGCTCCCGTAGGGTTTTGGAAAATTGCTCCAAGCACGAGTTGATAAAATTCGCCCCCATGGCATCCAAGGTCTCAAAGGTGCAATGCAGTTGGTAATAGTTATCCAGTTTATGGGTGAGGTCCCTAAGCTCAATGTCCAAAATACCGCCGCCCCGCTTGCGCATGCTTTTGGTTATGGCTTCTGATTCCTCAAAAAAGAGCGGTTTTACCTGATTAAAAAACGCTTGTATTTTTTCTTTGGGACCTGCATACATAAAATGTACTTGCCCCACTTTTTCGGTGGCAATCACCCTTGTCGTAAAGCCACCTTTGTTCAACCAAAACTTTGCCGACTTGCTGGCGGCCGCTACTACGGAACTTTCTTCGATGACCATAGGAATGGCGTAAAGTTCACCGTTGATCAAAAAGTTGGGGGCAATGGCAAAAGGCAAATAATAGTTGGAAACCGTGTTTTCAATAAACTCATCATGGACCTTCTGTAATTTTAAATCCGTATTCCAATAGGTCTTTAACAGTGCGGCGGTCGCCTCACTATCCGAAGTGCAGTTTTTGGCAATCCAATCTATTTTTTCCTCCTTGGAGAATTTTGAAAATCCTTCTACAGGCTTTAGCATGGCGAATGTTAAATTTCAAAGATAATGGATTAGGATATTGCGGTCTGATTCTTGATGCATAATTGTGATTTAAAGTTTAGAATTCCAATAAATAATTAGTAAACTTGAAGGTTTTAATTAATTTTTTTGAAGAAAATGAAAAAAAGCTATGTATTACTCGTCCTTTTCTTTTTGACCGTAGCTACTGCGGTAGGACAAAAAAAGAAAATTAGCCTGGAAGAAATATGGGGAGGCGTTTTTAGGACAGAAGGATTGGATGTATTACGGTCCATGAAAAATGGTATCGAATATACGGTACTGAACCATGATAAGGCCAATGGAATACGAAGTATTGATGTTTATGATTACAAAACCCAACAAAAACAACGGACCATTGTTTCCTCTTCCGCCAAAATTCCAGTATTCAGTTCCTATGAATTTAGTGATGATGAGTCCAAATTGATTTTGGCCACCCAAGTGGAGCCTATATTCAGGCGTTCTAGATTGGGGGTATATTACGTTTATGATAGTACCAGCGAAAGTCTTGTTAAAATCTCTGATAACAAAATACAGGAGCCAGAACTTTCACCGGACGGTTCCAAAGTAGCCTATGTGTTTGAGAACAACCTCTACGTTCATGATTTAGCATCCAACACCACCAAACAAATTACTACGGACGGTAAAAAAGGAAGTATTATCAATGGGGTTACGGATTGGGTATACGAAGAAGAGTTCGCCTTTGTGCAGGCCTATCAATGGAATTCCAATGGAAAAAAAATTGGATTTTTACGATTTGATGAGACCAACGTCCCTAATTTCTCCATGGACGTTTATGGCGCCAATCTGTACCAGACCCAAAATCAATTTAAATACCCAAAAGCCGGAGAGGAAAATGCGAAGGTCAGTCTACATATGTATGATGTGACCAAAGGGGAAGTGGCGAACATCGATTTGGGGGATGCCTACTACATCCCAAGAATCAAATGGATGAACAATCCCAACTATTTAAGTGTGCAGACCATTAACAGGCATCAAGACCATTTAACGTTGCATGAGGTCAATGCCAAGGATAATTCCGTAAAAGTACTGTTGGAAGAAAAAGACGCTGCTTATGTCGACATTCATGACAACCTTACTTTTTTAGCGGACGATAGCTTTATTTGGACCAGTGAAAAAGATGGGTATAACCATATCTACTTGCACAATTCCGATGGGGAACTCATGAACCAGATTACCAAAGGGCCTTGGGAGGTGACCAATTATTACGGTTATGATCAAAATGAAGACCGTATTTATTATCAGTCCGTTGAAAACGGCTCAATCAACCGGGATGTCTATAGCATCTCCAGTAGTGGTACAAACAAAAAGCGGTTGACCACCAAAGAAGGCACCAATGCTGCGGATTTTAGTGCGGATTACTCCTACTTCATCAATACGTTTTCCAACACTACAACACCACCCGAGTACACTTTACATAA
Organism: uncultured Croceitalea sp.; assembly: GCA_937959125.1. GTDB lineage: Bacteria > Bacteroidota > Bacteroidia > Flavobacteriales > Flavobacteriaceae > Croceitalea. Next base: position 10,194 of record CALGQU010000087.1, on the reverse strand, counting down.
GGCGGCCAATGGTAAAAAGGTAACGGATATCAAGGATAATAACGTACTGGCTGCAAATCTCAAAGGGTATGAAACCAGTCAAAAGGAGTTTTCTACAATCAATATCAATGGTAACGATTTAAATATGTGGATGATAAAACCCGCGGATTTTGATGCTAGTAAAGAATATCCTTTACTTTTGTACCAATACAGTGGCCCCGGATCACAGTCCGTTGCCAACAGATGGAATGGAGCCAATGACTATTGGTATCAGATGATGGCCTCAGAAGGTTATATTATAGCTTGTGTAGATGGCAGGGGAACAGGTTTAAAAGGCCGCGATTTTAAAAAGGTCACCCAAAAGGAATTGGGCAAATATGAAGTGGAGGACCAAATTGCAGCGGCTAAAAAGTTGAGCGAACTTCCCTATATTGATGAGGACCGTACCGGAATTTGGGGGTGGAGTTATGGTGGTTTTATGTCCACCAATGCCTTGCTAAAAGGCAGTGAAGTTTTTGAGATGGCCATAGCGGTCGCTCCAGTGACCAGCTGGCGTTTTTACGATACCATTTACACGGAACGCTATATGCAGACCCCACAAGAAAACCCTAGTGGTTATGATGATAATTCCCCATTTAACTATCCAGAATTGTTGACAGGGGATTATTTGTTGGTGCATGGCTCCGGTGATGATAACGTGCATCTACAGAATTCCATGCGTATGATCGAAGCGTTGATCCAGGCGGACAAAGATTTTGATTGGGCCATTTATCCAGATAAGAACCACGGTATTTTTGGCGGTAACACCAGAAACCACCTGTTCAGAAAAATGACCGAGTTTGCCCATGAAAAGCTTCGGGATAGGCCTAAGAATGAAAAACCCATGGTCAAGCCGGAAGAAATCAAAGGATAGAAACCAAACTAACTAAACTCAAAATATATGTCAGATGTGATCAAACCAGCCAGTGAGAAACAGATTTTAGGACATCCACAAGGCTTATTTTATTTATTCTTCGCCGAGTTATGGGAGCGCTTTAGCTTTTATGGAATGCGCGCCTTATTGACCCTGTATATGGTCAATGTGATTTTTGAGGCTTTGGCGGAAAGGGATTATGCAACAGCGGCGGTATATGCTTCTTATGGTTCTTTGGTGTATGCATCTACCGTAATTGGTGGCAGGATTTCCGATGCTATTTTAGGAATGCGAAATTCGGTATTCTTAGGAGGTATTTTAATGGCCTTGGGCCACTTTGTATTGGCAATAGAAAATGACATTGCTTTCTTTTTGGCACTCTCTTTGATCATTGTTGGCAACGGTTTTTTTAAGCCCAATATTTCCACATTTGTTGGAACCTTATATGAAAAAGGAGATCCAAAAAAGGACTCTGGATTCACCATTTTTTATATGGGTATCAATATTGGAGGTTGGGTCGCCCCATTGTTATGCGGTTGGTTGGCTGCCGCTTATGGCTGGCACTACGGATTTGGCCTTGCAGGAATAGGAATGCTTACGGGACTAATTTTTTTCTGGAGCGGTATTAAAAAAGGGGTGTTTGGAGATAAAGGGTTGCCGCCGGAAAATGGGAATATCCATAAAACGGTTATGGGTATAAAACAAGGAATTTTAGTACCCGTTTTGGCGGTTCTTTCCGCACCGGTTATCGCATATTTATTGTCTTCGTATAAAGCAGTGGCCACTGATGGATTGTTTGCCGATCAGAACATCGTCAATGTAATCTTTAAGTTTATCGGGATTGCCGTATTGGCCTATTTGGCTTACATCATGTTCAAGGCCACATTGGACGAACGGAAGAAGCTTTTTGTTGCCGTTTTGATAACTTTCTTTATGACCATATTTTGGGGTTTTCACGAGTTGTCCGGAAGCGTTATCACGCTTTTTGCTTCCCGTAACGTTTCTTTGGACGGTATAATGACGGCTGCCCAAACAAATTCACTTAACTCCATGTGGATCATTATTTTGGCCATTCCAATTTCCATGATGTGGACACGTTTATCTAAAAGTGGAAAAAATCCTAGAACACCCTACAAATTTGGATTGGGTCTGTTGTTCGCGGGAATAAGTTTTTATATTCTTGCCATAAGTGGAAATAGCGCTAACGAGAATGGGCTGGTTCCCTTTGCATACCTCCTGTTAATGTATTTTTTACTCTCTGTTGGTGAATTGTTCATGTCCCCGGTGGGACTCTCAAAAATAACCGACCTTTCCCCAATACGTATTGTTGCTTTTATGATGGGCGTTTGGTTTTTGTCCTCAGCTTTTGCTTTTCAAGTAGTTGGTTTTATAGGGAAACAATTGGCCATCGAAAGTACCGATAAGAATGTTGGAGGCTTTGAAACTTTAGCGGTATATACAGACGGTTTTGAGCTAATTGCGTATTACTCCATAGGAGCAGGGTTAATAGTACTTTTGGCCTCTCCTTTAATCAAGAAATTGATGGGCAACGTACATTAGTAGTGTTCTAAATCAAAATAAAAAGCTCCCTTTTCACCAGTATAGTGAAAAGGGATTTCTTTTTCTTTACAAGTAGTTTTCCATAATGCTACACTGCTTTTGTAGTTGCTACCATCCACCAAAACCTGTCCTACGGAGATGGAATCCAAAAGACGTTCTAGATTTAGCTTTGGGGATTGGGTAAGCAAAAGATAATCCACAGTTTTGTTTGGATATATTGCTGAACTATCCACAATGAAAAAGCTTTTATGGGCAATTTGGTAGCTATGGGACAATCCGCTAAATGCAACGGAGCCGATACGCTCTGAAACCGCAAAATTGGGAAGAAGGTAATCCAAGCCTCTTTCATTCTTATGAAGCACCTGTAGTTGGTTCCCATTCTGATGTAAAATAATGGTATTTGCAGTTTGATGGGCAATGATCAACTGTTCCTTATTGTTTACATGTCTTAGTTGGAAAATGGTATAGCCTTGTAATAAGAGGACCGATAGCAAGGCCCAAGAGATTCGTTGGAACTTGGGTTTGATGCAAACAAAGACTAAACCAAGAATAAGCATATAACTTAATAGGAGTTGTACGCCATCAAAGGAAACATCCCGGAATAAAAAAGATTCCTGTTGGGCCACCCAACCCACAGTTTGGTTCATCCAGGTAATAGCGGAATTATAGCTTATAGCAAGGAATTGGGGCAAAACCCCAATAAGCGCAAGTAGTATCACCAAGATTCCCGTACCCAATAGAATTCCTAAAAAGGGGACAATGATAAGGTTGGAAACAAAGAATAGTCCGGGAAATTGATGAAAGTAAAAAAGGCTAATGGGCAAAACACCAAGTTGGGCGGTGAAACTTACTGTCAACAACTGCCACGTTTTCCTGAGGAAGAAATTTTGGGGGTTCCAGAACCGTTGTAATTTGGGATACAACCATACAATGGAGAATACCGCTGCATAACTCATCTGAAAACCTACCTCAAACAGGTACAGGGGTTTTACCAGCAATAGGAAGAAAAAGGATAGCGCAATGGTATTCAACGGATGGGTAGGTCGCTTTAAATACAAGCCATACGAAACAAAGGAAAACATGGTAACTGCCCGTACAATGGAAGGGGAGAGGCCCGCAATAAAGGCAAAACCCCAAAGCAATAGCAAAATTAGAAACAGTTGGATCTGTTGTCCATGTTTCCATCGTCTTAAGGGTGCCAATAAAAATTGCAGGATAAGGAGTACAATACCAACATGTAATCCGGAAACCGCTAAAATATGCACAGCACCGGCATCTTTGTAATTGTCGTAGGTGCTACTAGAAAGGTCATTGCGTTGTCCCAATAGAATGGCCTCTAGTACACTCAACTCGTCCTTGCCAAAAGGATATTCCTTAAGTTTTTCAATGCAAAGCTCCCTAAACCTGTAAGCCATGCCTTTTAAGCTTTTGGAATCCGTTTTGATACGGATGTAGTCTTGATGATCAAAATAGAGTTGATGTTGGATCCCTTGCTTTTTCATATAATCCCCATAATCAAATTGATGAGGATTTAAAGCAGCCGGAATTTCTTCCATTTTTCCGTAACCTATCACCGTATCATCTACGGCTAAAGATGGTACTATGCTATCTTTTGGGACACGCAGCAATAGTTTTCCAGAGACGCGATTGGAATCCAGCATTTGCACATTGGCGATATAGCGCTGGGTAAACTGCGTAGGTTTTAGTACTTCAGTAATACGTAAACTAAAGGTAGCTTCCGTAGTTATTGGGGCATGTGTATAATGGTTGGATTGATTTTTAGGGTTGGATAGCACTATAATAAAGATGCCCAAAGCGACCGTGGTACAAGCTGACGTTATTCCGAAAAGGGATTCATTGATCTTGATTCGTAGCCGATAGACAAGAAACAAACCGATGAAACAAGTAGCTAATAAGACACTTGAAAGGAGTAGGGAAGGTTCAAAATAATACCCAATGAGAATGCCAAGGACCAAACCTAAGGATAGTTTGACCGAAACAAGTTGGAAAAACGGCATTATAGGATTCGGGTTGCTTTTACAAAAGCGGAGTTCCAGTAGCCTTCCCGCAGGGAAGAAACAATAACGCCCCGTGACGTGGTGGAATGGATAAACTTGACGTCATCCCCATCGATGTCCACGATCAACCCCACATGATTGATGTTTTTCCCTTTTTTACGGGTCTTAAAAAATAAGAGATCCCCTTTTTGGGCTTCGTTCAGTCGAATGCGTTTGCCCTCATTGGCCATTTGATGGGAAACCCTTGGAAAAAGGATGTCGTTTTCTTGCAGGGCAACATAAATGAGGCCAGAACAGTCCATACCCTTTTTATTGGTGCCCCCATACCGGTATTTGACTCCAGTAAACCGTAAGGCACTATGGACCACCTTATCCGCGGTATCATTTTCTGCTACTGCTTTTTTGGTCCTTTTGGTTTTCCGTTTCTTGGAATCAGAGGCGTTTACGGTAACGGTCCTCGATTTACTATAGGTGGTTTTCTTTTTGGCAATACAACCAGAAAGTAACATAATGAAAACAAAAACTAACGATTTTCTATACATCCAAGAATGCGGCTTTTTCTTGGGACCTAAAATTACAAATTTTCTACGATCAGTTTGGCGGCCTTCTTGCTGGCACCAATTCCGCCCAATTTTTGCGCCAATTGGTCATAATCCTTTAAGATTTGCTCGCGTTGATCGCCCTTCACTATTTTTTGGAATTCCAGGGCTAGGTTTTTAGGTGTCAATTCCGCTTGTATAAGTTCCTTGACTACTTCTTTATCCATAATCAGGTTGACCAGGGAAATGAACTTTAAGGTGATAATGCGTTTTGCAATTTGGTAAGAAATCCAATTGCCTTTATAGCAGACCACTTGCGGAACCTTGAACAGTGCCGTTTCCAAGGTTGCAGTGCCGCTGGTCACCAGTGCGGCATGGGAGTGCTGCAAAAGTGAATACGTTTGATTGTTTACAAAACCCACACCCTTTTCTTTAAGAAAAGGGGCATAAAATTCTTGATCTAAACTGGGTGCCCCCGCAATTACAAATTGAAAGTTGCCAAACCCGGGGGTAATGGATAGCATAATGGCCAACATTTTTTGGACTTCTTGCTTTCGACTTCCGGGTAAGAGTGCCACAATAGGTTTTGACGGATGTAGTTGGTGTTGCGTTCTAAAATGTTCTTCTTTGATCAGGGAAGCGTTGTCAATGGCATCTAAAAGCGGATGGCCAACAAAGTCCACCTCCATACCGTATTTGGCATAAAATGCTTTTTCAAAAGGCAGAATAACGTACATGGCATCGATATCCCTCTTTATTTTTTGGACCCGTCCTGCCCTTGAGGCCCAAACCTGTGGGGAAATATAATAGTTGGTGCGGTAGCCTTGCGCTTTGGCCCATTTGGCGATTCTAAGGTTAAATCCCGAAAAATCAATAAATAGGAGCACATCTGGCTGAAATTCTTGGATGTCCGTTTTGCAAAAGGAGATGTTGGAAAAAATGGTTGGGAGGTTCTTTAGTACTTCCAAAAACCCCATAAAAGCCATGCTCTTATAGTGTTTGGCAAGTTCCCCACCGGCTCCTTCCATTAAATCACCGCCCCAACAGCGAATATGGGCGTTCTTGTCCTGTTTTTGTAGTTCCTTTATCAGATTGGAACCGTGTAAGTCCCCAGAAGCTTCCCCGGCAATGATATAATATTTCATGCTAGAACACCTTATAATACAGAATGACCAGTGCGGTAAGGAGGGTGGCGATCATCACCCCACGGGCCCTAAAATCCCTTTTCAACTTTAGAAACCCAAAGAATGCGACCAAGTTTAAAATGGCCCCTAAAGCCAACAGACTTCCTATATGTTCTTGCGCAACGGCAGCCTTAAAGGTTTCTACAATCCCCAAATCAGAAAAAAGGAGGATATAAAGCAAAGTGCCCACGGTATTGGCAATGATTCCTGTTAAAAAACCGATGATGACTTCTTTCTTGGTGTTATTCATTTAAATTCCAATTAGTTACTTCTTGAATGGTGTGGTGGGCGGTAAGATCAAATTGGGTGGGTACTATGGATACATAACCGTTGTCCAATGCATGGATATCCGTATCCTCCCCTTTGTCCAAAAGTTCAAACTCCCCGGTCAACCAATAATATTCTTTGCCCATGGGGCTGGTCCTTTTATCAAATGCCTCTTTCCAATTGGCCCTTGCCTGTCTGCATACCCGTATACCCTTGGGGTCACCCCCATCTGTTTTTGGTATGTTTACGTTGAGGACGGTTCCTCTGGGGATGCCATTGGTCAAAGCCTCACGTACAATAGTTTGCACTACCTTTTTACACCCTTCAAAATTAGCGTTCCAACCATAATCACATAGTGAAAAACCAATGGCGGGAATCCCTTCGATACCCGCTTCAATGGCGGCACTCATGGTACCGGAGTAAATAACGTTGATAGAGGCATTGGATCCGTGGTTGATCCCACTGACCACAATATCCGGTTTTCTGTCCAAAAGTTCTTGCAACCCCAATTTTACGCAATCTGCCGGGGTACCACTGCAACTAAACTCATTGGGAGCCCCCTTTTCTTTATCAATGATTACCTTCTTGGAATATAAGGTGCTATTGATGGTAATGGCGTGTCCCATTCCGGACTGTGGACTATCTGGGGCAACGACTACGACTTCCCCCAGATCCTTTAAAAAATGAATAAGGGAGCGTAGGCCTGGCGCGGTAATTCCATCATCATTTGTTACAAGGATCAGAGGTTTTTGCATTTTATATAATTAATACGGTAAAAATACGTTTTTCATTACGATGCGCTGTTGTTGGCGTTTAACAAAAAATTAAATCAGGCTCCTATTTGTGGCATGATTTTTTCAGTATCTTAGGGAATTGATATCGTAAACTAAGCAGACTGTTGGGAACAAAGGTTCCCTGTTGAAAATATTTTTCCAGTCCCAAAAACCATATTATGAAGAAGAATTTTGTATTGGGCCTTTTAGTAATCCTACTTGCTGTTGCCTCTTGCAGTTTTACTAATAAATCCTTTGAATCCGATGATAAGGATAAATTACTATTAGACCTTATTACCTATGTTTTGGAGCGAGGACATTATGAGCCAAAAGATATCAACGATAAATTTTCTGCGAACATATATGAAGATTTCTTGGATATCCTAGATCCTACCAAAAGATACTTTTTGGAGAGCGACATTAAAGAATTTGAAAAATTCAAATACCAGTTGGATGACCAGATAAAGAACACGGACATTTCGTTCTTTAATTTGGTATACCAGCGTTTGATCAAAAGAATGGATGAAGCCAAGGTGATTTATGCCGATGTTCTTGAAAAACCTTTTGATTATACCACAGAGGAAAGCATTCGTATAGATTATAAGGACGAAGCCTACGCGTCCAATAAAAAAGAACTAAAGGAACGTTGGAGAAAACAATTGAAATATAATGCCTTAGGTGTTTACGACGGTAAGGTAAAAATACGTAAAAAGGCCATGACCATGGCCGGTGGCGATGGTGTAAAAGGGGAAGAATTGGCAAGTGCCGATGTTGAGGTGGAATTGAGCGAGTCAGATATTGAACTCCGGGATATGACTTTGGCCGAGGTTGAGGCAGAAGCCAGGAAAACAACCAAAAACACATTGGACGAGTTCTTTGATTTTGTTGCCGATTTGGAAAGAAAGGACTGGTTTGTACAGTATATCAATACTATTGTAGACGAGTTTGACCCACACACCTTTTACTTTGCACCCGATGAAAAAGACAAATTTGACATTAGCATGAGTGGCAAGTTTGAAGGTATTGGTGCTCGATTGCAAAAGAAGCCGGAAGGGGCCAAAATTGTAGAGATTATCTCTGGAGGACCGGTTTGGAGGGATAAGAGTTTAGAAGTAGGTGATGAGATCTTAAAAGTAGGTCAAGAAGGGGAAGAGCCTATCAATATTGTAGGGATGCGTTTGGATGACGCCATCAAATTGATAAAAGGACCCAAAGGAACCATTGTTAACCTTACCGTTAGAAAAGTAGATGGCACAACGGATATCGTGTCCATTACTAGGGACGTGGTGGAATTGGAGGAATCCTACGCAAAATCGGCCACGGTCATTAAAGATGATTACAAGTATGGTCTGATCAACCTTCCTAAATTCTATGTGGATTTTGATGACTATACGGAACGTAACGCCGCTACGGATGTTGCTAAAGAGGTAGATCGTTTAAAAGAGGCAGGTGCAGAAGGCCTTATTTTGGATTTAAGGGACAACGGCGGTGGATCTTTAAAGACCGTTGTTGAAATGGCAGGACTGTTTATCAAGTCCGGACCCGTGGTCCAAGTGCGTTCTTCCGGTCAAGGAAAAGAAATCCATGAAGATAAGGACGAGCGTATCCAATGGGATGGCCCATTGGTCATCTTGGTCAACGAATTATCCGCTTCAGCTTCGGAAATATTGGCTGCGGCCATGCAAGATTATAAAAGGGCCGTTGTGATTGGAAGCAAGCAAACCTTTGGAAAAGGAACGGTACAAAATGTTATTCCTTTGGATAATATTGTGCGTAGTAACGAGCATGGCGACTTGGGGGCCATTAAGTTAACGACCCAGAAATTCTATCGCATCAACGGTGGTTCCACACAATTGGAAGGTGTAAAAAGTGATATTGTAGTGCCGGATCGCTATAGCTATATTGATTTGGGCGAGCGTGATCAAGAAAACCCATTGGCATGGGATAAGATTACCCCGGCGGACTATGAGGTTTGGAACGGTAATATTGACTATGAAGAAACCATTAAAAGAAGCACGGAACGTATGGCGGGTAACCCCCAAATTAAATTGATTGAGGAAAACGCCAAATGGCTACGGGATCAGCAAGATGAAACTACCGTATCCCTTAACTATGAAAATTATAAGACAACCCAAGAGAATAATAAAGAGCGTTCCAATTACTTTAAAAAATTAAGGGACTATGACTCTAAATTAACTTTTGAATCCTTAAAATATGAGCAAGAATTGTTCACCCAAGACCCTGTATTACGCGAGAAAAGGGACAGATGGCATAATGATTTGGCCAAGGATGTGTATGTTGAAGAGGCCATCAATGTATTGCGGGATTTAAAACTGAATACGATAAAGCATAACAGTACGCTAGCCGGAGTAAAAGGGTAGAAAAGGAATATCATAGAATTAGCAAGCCACGAGAGACTCGTGGCTTTTTTTATGGGAGCCGTCAAAGATGGTTTAACATAAGTCCCGCATAATTTTTAGACTACGAAGTGACATCAACTAGTATTTATTACCCTTTACGTATCTAAAATGACTCTTTTTATATCGAACTCACATTAATCTACAATTTGTGGATCATTTGGTATCACTGCGTAGATCTTTGGATACGATCGTTGATGGCTTTACCTATACCGGTTTCCGGTACTTTTTCTATAAGGATAACATCCAATTCCAGCCCATCCATGGTATGCATGGCAGCGTACAACTTTTGGGCCACCTCTTCCAAAGAACCATCCTTGGACAATACGATTTCCCTTTGAATACGTGGAAGATTGTTTTGGTACTGTTTTTCAAAACTGATAAGCCCTACACGTTTCCCAAGGTGGTCTTGTAAAGCTCGCTCAACATCCGTAGCTAAAACGGTCAATGTATGCGGTGCATAATGCGAGGAAAGCATACCTGGAGCTTCCACAGTTTTGGATTTATGGTTTTCCGGGAGTCTATGCAATACTTTTTCAATGGC
>CALGQU010000086.1 GCA_937959125.1 uncultured Croceitalea sp. | reverse complement strand
CGTTCGCGACTTATTTGGGCAAGCAAAAAATCCACTCCAATAAAATACATGGAATACGATTACTTCCTTTTTACCCGAACCACATAGGTGGCGATTATCCGTCCATCCGCCCTTAAATGCACATCAAAAAAACCCGCTTTTTTAAATCGATGAGATACGATATAGATACCACCCTCCCGATGTACTATGGGGATTACGGGAGTACTGGAATTTCCGCTGGACACCAACAAATCCGTCTTTTCAATAACAAATTCGTCCATTAGCTGAAAAGTAAATTCCAATACGTCATTTTTAGTCACTTTTATGTTCATGTTTTGCGGTGAAAGCGGCAAAACGCCCAAAGCAGAAGCATCCTTATAAACTACTGGACCCGCCAAAAATTCTTGAAACGAAGGTGGTGCGGTCATCAAGCTCCATTGGGTATCCAACGGAAAATGGTTCTTTATAAAGATGTTGGGATCGGCCAGAAAGTAGCCGTCATAATATTCTTGTTTAAATACAGGTTTCCCATCTTCAAAATTGGTGACTCCCGCTGACCAGGTGGCATCGCACAAATACCATTTTTTATTCAGTTTTACGGCATTCCAAGAATGGTTGGGAGGACTGTCCTTTTTTAAAAAGAGATTGGGCGTGCGCCCGTAACCGCTTACCATAACGCATTCGATACCTGACAAACTTGCCATTTCCCGCACAAGGAAGGCATATCCGGTACAGGCGGTTTTCTTTTCCGTGATGAGCTTTTCAAAAACCTTGGGCACATAGTTTTTGTTCCATGCTAGGAAAGCAAGACTGTCCTTGGCCAGTTTTTTTCGCTTTTTGGTCGTTTTTAAATACCCATAGTAATCATTGGCAATATTGGTGCTTATCCACGTATAGATGGCCCTAAATTTCTCCACATCAGTAGGTACGCCTGTGGTAAGTTGATGTACAAGTACCGGAAGGTTTTCAAGGCCGGCACCTTGTAACCGCATAGCTATGCTATCCGCCGCGCTAAAATCAAGTCCTTTGAAATCTGACCTTTGGGCATGTCCCAGATGCAACCCTAACAACAATAGCAGCCAAAGGGACCTCATTATCTAAAAAGGTCACCTATTTTTTGGAAAAAGCTTCGCTTGGTCCTATGCACCCCATCTACGGTAACGGCACCGAGCAACGTAATATCGGAACCGCTAAATTGTATGTTGACTTCCTTTATACTGGAATCCCCCGCTTTTACTTTATAGGTTTTGGTATCATACCCGATATAGCTAAAAATAAGAACGTCCCCTGCCTTTAGCTTTTGCGGGAATTCAAATACACCTTCAAAATCGGTTTGGATCCCTGTGGTACTGCCCTTAAGGACAACATTTACGCCGGGTAAGGGCAAGTTGGCCTCATCGGTCACTAGACCCTTTACGGTGTACTCCTTTTCCTGCACTATAGGAGTCAATTTGGTAGCAACCCTAGTAACCGTTTGTTCTTTTGGGGTTTCCAAAGCGACCATATCTTGTGCGCTGCTCGGTATAACGGTACATAACGTAAGTAGTGAAAAACTGGCAAGCCCCGCAGTTTTTGGTAGAAATTTGTTCATTTTACCCGTATTTAAATGGTAGTAGGTTTTAAGCTGGCTTTTCTTCAGTTTAGCACATGGCTTACCCACCGCAGTACTAAAATAGTGAATCAATTCTTTATCCGTCATTTGGGTAAGATCTAGCACCTCTTTTTTACAGCTTTGGCAATAACCACCGCGATCGGTTTTGGTGAATGCCTCAAAATTCTGGTTACATGGTTTTTTAATGGAAATCTGGATGGAAGTTTTCATAAGATCTAAGTTTTAGTTGTTCACTAAACTAGAGGAATCATCCAGAACGTAAAACAGAAAACACGTGTGTCCTAAGTTTTGGTGAGTAAATGCGTGCGGAGGTTTAGGCTACGGTTGCTGTAGATGGAATGCGAGCTATGGAAATCATGATATGCTAAAAATGGAAAGTCATGGGTAGTTATTGGGTTTTAGTAAAAGAGGGCCTTACTTTCTGTTATTATAAAGTGCCATGGCCTTTAGGTATTTCTCACCGCCTTCCTTGGTTTGATCGTATATAAACCCATTGAGTTCAGGATGGTTTTTAGCTATCCAATTTACAAGTGCCTCCCTATTTTTAACAAAAATGGAATCGTTAAAAATGACATAGTTGGTGGTTTCAATACTGGTGATTTTATTTTTCTTGAAATGGAGTACTTGATCGGTGACTATCGGCTTTTTATGTAGGAAGGCAATTCTTTGGTCCAATTTGGAAACGGTTACCTTAACCGTTTCCCCTTCTTCCGCAATTTGAAGGATGTTGTAGGTGGGCTCAAAAAGGGCGTCCCACTGCAACCATTCCTCGTATTCCTTTAGGGAAAATGTCTGTTCATAGTCGTACTCGGTTTCCCGGGTAAGAAGACTATCGGTAAGCAAGGTTTTGATTTCAGTGTGGTCTGAATTGTCAAGCACCTTGTAGTAGTGTTTTGCTAGTTGAAGCCTATCTATCTCTTTTGTTCCGTTTTTGCAAGAGATGGATCCAAGGACTATCAATAGGAATATTAAAATGGTCTTCTTTACTGCGAAGAAATACGGTTTTAAGCGGTATGTTTTCATCTGCTATTTAGTGGTTTGCAAGGTTTTTTAGTCCTTTATTTTGTAACGCCTTCCTTGTTTTAAGATTTGGTTTTCATAGCCTTTAAAATATACGGGAATGGCAATATCCCTTTCTTTTCTAACCACAAAATGCAAATGCGGTCCACGGGTAAAGCCGGTTAATCCAGAAAGGCCAATTTTTTGCCCTTCCAAGACCGTTTCCCCTTCTTTGACAAAACTGCCTTTATAATCCAAGTGCACGTAAGAGGCTAGGGTGCCATCATCATGCAAGATTACTATTCTATTGGCGGCATGCAGCAATTCCCTTCCGCCTTGCTTGGTAAACCAGTCTATTACTTTGATGACCAAACCTCCTCGAGCGGCATGGACGGCTTCGCCTACATTTAATTGAAAGTCAATGGCATATTGGGAACGTTCACTTTGATGGGAGCTCTTCCCGTTAAAACTTTGACTTACCTCATATTTCTTTCCTCTTTTAAAGGGAAGTTGATAGCGATACTTTAAATTGGGTCGTATCAAAGAATCATGCCCTAAAAAATAGCTGATCCGTAAACTGTCGCCCACCTTTTTTTGATAAACGCTATCCAATTGCTGTCCATGGTAACGAATAAGTGCTAGACTGTCTTTAGAGGGCAACAAAAAGGAGGTTAACGCAACCGAATCTTTTCTGGAATGAAAATAGATCTGAATAGGGGCTAAGGATTTACTGGTTGCTACCAGCCTTAACGTATCCGTTTCTTTTTTCCATTCAAAAGTAAGGTCGTCCGTATAGGAGGTGGGTTCATCTTTCTTTTTTTGCCCAAAGCAGATGGCAGATAGCAACAGTATAAGGAATAGGCTACTATAGATTTTCGCTGTACTATTTTTTGCTGGATGCAGGATCACCTTGTTTTTTTGTTATTTCACCCCACTTTTCCGTTGGGATATGTATTGCGGTTCTTTTCAAATTTCAGTGCAGATGTCCTTTATCTTTCCAAGGGCTATTGGAAGTCTATGCTCCATAAATTCCAGATGCTCGTCCATAACATCTAAGGCCACTTCTAGGGTAGTGGTATCTTCTGCTTGCATCAGCCTATAGATTTCTGTAGCCCCGGACCATTTTTTGGTTTCGTCATCAATGGCTTGCTCCTTACCATTTACCACATTTCCAATATGGCTAAACTGTATCATGCTATTGGGTACGTGTTTTTCGATTTTACTGTAAATACCGCTTTGGTCCGGAATAAGAAAATGCACCATACTGCCTTCTTTCCAATCATCGCATAAGGCGTAGGACCCCTCAAAAAAAAACCTGCCCATGTACGATAGTTACCGTCATCCCAAAGGGCTTTCCAAATCGTGGATTTTTCGGCCTTTATAGTAATGGAAAATTTTAATCGATTCATCATCACTAGCTATTTTGGTCATTTTTCTAGTATGCTTTTCTCCTAATGCGGAAATAATACCATTCTAAAATACGAATAATGCGATAACAGCGATTGTTTGGGTAAGAAAACCATGGAAAACTTCTTTCCGGAATTGCAAAGAGTGCCACGGAAAGATTTGTTACCATAGCACTCCGCATAATCCATTTGCTTCTTTTGATCCAAAAGTAAAATGCATATTCCGTAAATACAGGATTACAGGCTATACTAGTACCAACCGTAATAGACAAAAATTAGTGCGATGGTGTCAAAAAAACCATGAACCGCCACATTGAACCATAAATCATAGTTGCGCAGGTAAAAAATGACGGATAGTAGCACACCGATCGCCCCGGTTACCAATTGCCCTGTTACGCCCTGATATCCATGCACGAAGCCAAAGAGTATCCCGAACAAAACAATATTGATGACCATGCTTGCCCTACTTTCCCCAAAGAATTTTACAAATTGCCGCATAAGATACCCCCTAAATAGGATTTCCTCTCCGAATGCAGCGGAGACCCAAACGAACACTAAGAAGATGGCTATTGCGGGGAGGTTGCCTTGGTACTGGTCAAAGGCGGAAAAGTCAAGGGCCTGTCCGGTAAGGTAGGTAGCCCCTGGGACAAGGACAAAGGAATACAGGGCAAACATACCCCCGGCAACTAAGGGTGCCAATACCAATAGGTTTTTAAGGTTCATCCCTTCCCTGCGAAACCCTAAAGACCTTAAGGCGTTCTTTTTATATTCCAAAACACTCGCAATAAGGGCGATGATGGCTACGGGAATCCCCAGAAAGTAATCAAATACATATAATAGGCAGCAAAGACCTGCGGCTAGTAGAGGCACTAAAGTTGTTTTTAAGAAAGTACTGTTCATTTTTTTGTTTTTTGAATTTGAAGCGAAGTAACATAGGTGGGAAGGAAGAAAAAGTATAAAATGGATCGTTTTTACCCAATGGTAGGAAAAAAAGCACCGAATAGGCACCTCCAATTAGGCGTTGTGCTCAAACCAGTCTAAAAACTCCTGTTTTTTATACCTGCTGATAGGCAGTAAAGGGGCTATTGGTGTAGCCAAAATGGGTTTCAATTCTACGATCAACTTTCCATTTTCAGCAGATTGTACCAATGCAATGGCACGGGGATGGAGCAAGGTTTTTCTATTGGCCCTAAAAAAACCTTTTTCTTGTAGTTGGTTTTCCAGGGTGTTCAAAGTAAAATCCGTACTCATGGATGTCCCGTCCTGCATAACAACGTATACCACCTTGTTTTCGCTATAGAACAAGGCAATCTCTGCAAAATAGAGGAAGCATATCTTTCCTCCGTGTTTTACTTTTAGCTTTCCATTTTTGCTTGTCAATTGATGCAGTTTATACACAGCGTTGGCAAAAAGCGCGGCAATGACAATGGTACTTAAAAGGAGCGTAATCAATAATCCAAGCAGTAAATAATACAGACT
>CALGQU010000085.1 GCA_937959125.1 uncultured Croceitalea sp. | reverse complement strand
GTACCCACGTTTACCGCGTTGAAAATATCGTGGGTGGCCATAAAAATGGTCTTTCCCGCTTTGCTAAGTTCTTTGCAGATTTTGGTAAACTCTACGGTGGCTTTGGGGTCAAGACCAGAAATTGGTTCGTCCATAAAAATATAGTCCGCGTTTTTTGACAGTGCTATGGCAATACCTACTTTTTGTCGCATTCCCTTAGAGTATGAATCCAAGCTGTTCTGGTAGGCAGTTTCTTGGAGACCTACTTTTGATAAAAAAGCGGATAGTTCCGTATTGGAATATTTGAAACCTGCCAATCGGCTGAAAAAATCCAAGTTTTCAATACCTGAAAGATTACTGTATAACTGGACTACTTCTGGAATGTAGGCGATGAGCTTATTGGTATCCGTGCCGTTGGTCTTCACCGCTATTCCATTCAATAATGCCCGTCCTTCCGTTGGTTCAAGCAAGCCAAGAAATAGGTTGATGGTCGTCGTTTTACCAGCACCGTTTTGGCCCAAGAGGCAAAATATTTCGCCCTTTTCAACAGATAGATTCAGTTGATTAAGTGCCTCGTGTTTACCATATCTTTTGGTAAGATTGATAGCTTCTAGCATTTTATATACATTTTGTTGGCACCGCCATAGGGTATACTACCCCAAGATCTACCCGTCCAGTAGACGGACCTGCCTTGAAATTAAAATTTTGTTTCTTGTAAAGACCCCGTGGGCTTGCCCCTAGGAAGTTTACAAATTGTGTACTAAAAAATCTGAAAGAAAGATTTAAATACCGGGAGGCCCTCTAAGGTGTTTTTGTACAGGTACTGCTGCAGTAAAGGACCCCATCAACTTTTTTATAAAACCAATGGATAAAGCTTTTGGGTTCTTTATGACCGTAATCCGTTCATATCCCAATTCGTCAAAATAGCAGGTACATAGTTCACAATCTGGGGTATTGATAGGTGTAACAACGACACCTTGCAATTCATCTTTGACCTCATTCCCAAAGGCGTGCTGGCTGGCATGCCATACCATTGCCACAGGCAATACCAAGAGATAAAGCCCCAATAGAAGTACTACTGTTTTGTGTTTGTCGTTCATGCCAAACAGTGTAACCCTATATGGTTCATTGCTTTTCAACAGCACCCTATTTTTACTTTTAGTATTCATTTACTTAGTAGCACAACAGTTTTCATTGCCGCATTGACAATACTTACGGTTGAAGAGGTGAAGCCCTACCAAAGCAATAGATGGTACATAAATCAGTGCTTCCGCAAGCACCATGAACTCCAGTTTTTCATTTAGGATTATTGCCGCAAGCAGCGCCCATGCACCCCATAGCGCAACACTCATCCAGTTTTTTGACGTGTTTCTTACCGACCAAAACACTGCCAGAAAGGATATTACGATAAAAAACAACTCCAAAAACCCCCACCAAAACGGACTATTAGGATGAGTATGGACATGACCGGTATGTGCGGCAAACAAAAATGGTGTTGCCAAGCAATGCACCAGGCATAAAGCACTCGCCGTAATGCCCCATAAATCGGATTGTTTGGTTGCTTGTGTTGATATTAACATAGTTTTATCAGGTAAATTTTAGTTGATCTTAGGGCATTCATGGTTTCAAGGTAATTGTTCTTGTTACGGTATTGAACGGGCCTGGTATCACGTTGCCCGCGACATCAATAAGTTCAAGTTTAATGGTGACTACCCCTATGGGCAATCCTTTAATGATATATGGCACCCAGTCGGTAATAGTAAATTCTTTGCCGTTTATAGTAGCGCGGACTTTAGTACCTTCTTCAGATAGTGAAGCGTTCAATACAAAAAAGTCCAACAATATGTTTTTGGTATCCGCTCCCTTATATTCTCCTTTTGGTCGGCTATAGATAAGGGTTGGGGCTGCCATATCCAATCCCACCGTATCTGTTGCTTGTTCGCCAACTTCAAGTTTTTTTACCACAACGGAATTATCGTTTTTAACCGATTCATGATAGGAACGACTTAGAAAAGCCACTAGGTGGTGTACGCCATTTGGTATTTCCTTGGCAAAGGCCGACTCATAGTGTGCGGAGTAGGGTTGGTTGTTTAAAATAAAATGGATGTGCTGTCCTTTGCCGGAGTTAGCCAATTGTTGCGCATTGGGACCCTCGGTTTGTGCACCAAGTTGGTAATTGTCGACCGTAAAGGTAAAATCTACTTCACCACCTTTGGTAATTTTCACGTTCTTTGGTACCTGCAACTCCAAAAGGGCATCGGTGTAGGCTGGGGAGCCCTTCAATTTTTCTAGGGTAATGTTAGGCTTTTCCATTGTTGACGAAACCTGTTCTTTGGGCGGTTCCGTATTTTCCTTTTTCTGCTGTTTACAGGAAATGGCGACTACCGCCAAGAGTACGAATATTTTAAAGGTGTGCAATTTTTTCATGTGTATTGTTTTTCAAGTGTTGGATAATTGTTTTCTATGGGTTATTCTTATATAGCTCTTCTAAATCCCATATCGACTTAGTACCGCTATTGGTAATCGTAAGGTTACCTAGTTTGGTCACACTTTCATCGGTATGGTTCAACGCGCATTGTATCTGGGTAATATGGCTGAAAGCAATGGTATCTGAAGGTATTATGGTAATGGAAACATCACCACTGGCAATGGTTAGTGTGTTTTCTTCCTTCCTAATCAACCTACGCCCCAATTGGCGCATTTCTTCTACGATCCGCTTATAGTCCTTGATCGTACAGGACATCGTTATGGACCTAACACCTTTAAAGAGCCGTTCTTTGCTGTACAATTGTTTTAAAAACGCTTCCCGGGAGTATTCTTGATGTTTATTATCATTTAGACTGTCTAAAAAAACAGGGTTGTAGAAAGCATACCAGGTATGGAGTGCCGTTCCCGTACTGGGGGAATAAAAGGCCTTGAACCAAGTGGTTCTTTTTTCTTCCAGCGGCATAGCCACGGTCTCGGATAAGCTGAGATAGGGGGTTTCAGCTTGTTTTAATTTTGGGACGACACCTAAATGGAAATGCTCGCCTTTGTTTCTAAGCGAGAAACCGATTCCACTTTTACCAACAGGTTCTTGATGCGCATTATTGGGTCCTAACAATTCTATAAAGTGTTCATGTCCCCTTAAGTAGCAGGAGCTGGTGGTGTCATCGATATACTTAAAATCAGGCAATCCCTTGTCAATAGCCGCATAGGTGCTTTTCCAAGAACCGTTCCCTAAGAATTCTGCATAGGAAACACTATCAAGAACAACATATAAATGGTCAAAAAGTACTTGCGATACGTCATTGCCAAATACCTTATCAATTTTTTGTCGGTCGATAATAGAAGGTTCATTTTTTTGTACCGTCTTCTCATGACATGATATCAAACCGGTGATGGCTATTAGAAATATGGTGCTACGGACTTTCATCTCACGATTACTTTATAAAATATTGCGAATGCTGCATAGCGCCATACATTTTTGTGAGCTTATTAGTTACAATCACGATAAGTAAAATAATAGTTGTTCTATTTGCCAACCACTATAAACCAACAAGGGTATTGACAAAGTGTTGGGTGTCGAAATTCAAGGGAATTACCTTGAACCATAAACGTGTTCTTCACGCTTCTACGAGAATGGATAAAAGGTCAATTGCTTTTTTAGTATCAGACAACACACCGAACGGGTATAAACCCTAGGTTGACTAGTGCACTATCAAGAAAAAATAAAAACCTTCTAAATAATAAGAAATGGAGGAGGTCTGGAAAAAAGGGTGCCCTCTAGAATTGAATGGGTGAAATTTTGCCCAAAAGAAATAATAGTGGGTCGGTAAGATACTATTGGCGGGGAAAAATCAATGGAGAAAGGAGCAGGTAGGATACCTTCAAATTGCTGACCCTCAATTGTCAATACACAGATTTCACAGGGATTGTCAGTACTATCTAAAACGTCATGATGTTCGTAAACATGGAACATGGAGACTTGGACCAGCAACAAACCGACCAGAAGACAAGTACCAAAACGACCAAAAAATTCCTTCATGCGCATACAAAGCTACTAATTTTAATACGCTTAATTCTTATTTTACACCTCAAAATGGAGAAAAAAGCTACAAGGCTATTTCAAATGTTATAGCACTTTTAGGATCCAAGAATTAAAAAATCCTATAGGATTTAGGTTTGGACTTTAGCTAAAAGTCGCTCAAAAGCTGTTGCGCATCCGTTTTATAAATACCGTCATAAACCACCAATTCTTGCAAGAGTGCTTTTGCAGTTTCCAATTCGCCAAGCTTTAAATGGCCTAGGGCCAAGTACCATTTGGCTTGTTCGTTTAGGGTAGGGGTATTTGCTAGTTCACGGAATACAGCAATCGCCTTTTCCAGTTGATCGGTGGCCAGATAGGCACTACCAAGGTACAGCCGTTCTTGCATTTTTGATTGGGGAAATGTGGCTATTATCTTTTTAAGTTCCGGGATGGCTTTGGTAAAATCGCCTTTGGCATAGTAGCTTATAGCCTCTTGTACTGGGTTGGACTTTTCCCCACGAACAACGTCCTCTGCGGGATACGGACGAAAATATTGTTCAAAAAGGGCATCCTTGGAAGTGTTTGTGGAGAATAAAAAGAAAAGGCCTAGTCCAATTAGGGCAGCAATACCAGCAGCTATCTTCCAGCTCAACCAAACCGGTTTTGAACGTTCTTTGGGTATACTTTTAGTATATTCCTGCTCGGCGCTCCTTAACTTTTCCCTAAAAGCCATAGATTCCCCATCAGCAACTACTTCCTTTAACATGCGGTGCTTTTCCACTTCAGCTTTCAGTGCTTCGTTGGCGGCCAATTGTTCTTCAAAATCTAACTTGGCTTGAGGGCTTAAGTTGTTTTCCAAATAAGCTTCGATCAAATCAAAAAGTTCTGGGGTGCGGTTCTTCATTTTGCTTTGGATTTGATTGGCCTTACATGAAGTTCTTTATACATGGGAT
>CALGQU010000084.1 GCA_937959125.1 uncultured Croceitalea sp. | reverse complement strand
AATGACATATCTTCTATTGGGCGTGGGTATAAATTGCATACAGGTAATCAACTCCGGTTCCGCAACCTCTGCCACGGAAATGGTAACCGCCAATACCATAAAACTCCCGCATATACCATTTTCGCCAAACCTACCATAATAGGTTTCCCCATTGATCAGCTGTGCGCCCAAACCAAAGGCAGTCCCTTCAAAGGCATCATTATACCAGACAAGGTTAGGGACGTCCGAGAAGAAATTGACCAAGTCTTGGACCGTACTTCCCGTGGGCATTTCCAAATTAATATCCTCTATCCTACTCTCCTCAATTATATTGGTAATCGAAACCAATACGGGAATACGGCTTTCATTGGTGTCAGTACCATTTGTCTGTGCCACATAATAAGTCTGGCCGTCCACCAAGGCGTCCGTGCTGTTATACAGGGAACCGCCCGTTGCACTGGTATACCACTGTACCGTGTAGGCAGGGTTGGTCGGTTCAAAATCCAAATCTGCCACGGTAGGGTTGTTGGCACTACAAAATTCTTGGTATTCATCCCCTATTGGATCGGGAATACCCACACCAACGGTAACTTGTAACCTACATTCATTACTGGATTGGGCAGCGTAATAAACACCGTTATTTATTAAGGGCGTAGATAAAGGCAAGACCGCATTACCGCTAAAAGAATTATGCCAGGTAATGTTTGTACCTTCTACTACCATATCCGCCAAAGTAGGGCTAGCGGCAATATCAAAAAATTGGTACTCCTCTCCAGTAGGGGCACCCAAATCAAAAACAATTTCCGTAGCAACCCGCGGATCCGTTCCATTATCTGCCCAAAGGATATCCCTTCCCAATTCCGGTAAGGATTCGTTGGAAAAAACCCGGTCTCCACCCGTACTTGAGGTATACCATGTTAGATTGGTCCCCAAGGGAGATTCCAAATCCGCAACGGTAGGTGTTTCATCATCTGAATAATTACAAAAAACCTGCGTAAACAAATCAAAACAAACCGTGGTAAAGGTCTCTGCCGGTTTTTTATAGACCCTTATCCCATCAATCAACATATAGACCGGATACGCGTTACTTTGTTGCCCTGAAGAGCCCACCGTAAAATTCAAAAGCTGGGTTGGGCTTGAAACGTTGAATTCCAAACGTCTCCTAGTCCAGTTGGGACTTGATAATGAAACAGGTCTGCTCAGTGCCGACCCCTTGGTAGATCCACCAAAGGTCACTTGCCAAAAGCCAGAGGCCTGACGCTCAAATACTGGGTCCAGCAAATTTGATGCATTCGCTTGATAAAACTCGACAACATAGGTACCAGAGCTAAGACCACTGATATTTGCAGCAAATCCTTCCGTGGAATTCCCCATAGCCAAACCTCCCGCACAAATACCGCCATTGGGGGAGGCATTGAAAGAGATGAGTACGTCATTGACAATATTGCCGTTGTAGGGAGTTGCAAAAGTATCCGGTGTTCCCTGGGTAGCTCCCCAACCACTGTTGCCCAGCGATTCGTTTCTATTATTGGGTATGACCACATTTGCCGCATTTTCAAAACTACCGTCGATAACGCTTGTACCCCCACTTCCCGTATTGTTAAGCATCTCCTCACAAATCTCGGTAGTGGCCGTATTTCTGACCATAACGGCCAATCTACAGGGGTTACCGACAACATTGGACTGCGCAAAATAGGTTCGTCTATCTACTAAAGGTGTTGTACTTGGCAGCGAATTCCCTCCTGTAGCGGCATCATACCAAAGGATACCAGTACCTGATGCACCTTGTACAGCAATATTGGCCAAGGTAGGGTTTCCGGTAAAATCAAAAGATTGTTGGGTGGCACCTACGGGAATATTTTCATCTATGGCTACGGAATGGGCCACTCTATTGTTATCGGCATTGGACGTATCATCCGCCCAATAGGTAACCCGCTCCTGTACCACCGTGGTCAAGGGCAAAGCGATACCCCCGGTTGGGGAAAGGTACCATGTAGGCGGCAAGCCATTTATGGTGGCAAAACTTATATCTGCCAAAGTGGGTTGGCCATTCACGGTACAGAAATCCTGTATGATGGGCATTTCGCCCGTTCCACCTATAGTTAAGGTTATGGTATTACGGGTCAAGGTAAGTCCAGTAACTATACTATTGGTAGCCTCAAAATGATAAGCCCCAGCGTCTGTCGTCGTGGCATTGGTAATCACAAAGTCTGGATTGGTGGTGGGGCCACCTACGGGCTGGCCATCCTTAAACCATTGGTACTCATTGTTGGGGCTGGTCAAGGCCGTACTGCTTAGGGTAATGGTGCCCCCTTCTGCCACTGATAGATTTTGTTCTTGGTCTACCTTGGCTTGGGGGGAGAATTCATAGTAGGGGTCTTCCTCTGGAATATCTAAAGTACCATAAGTTGAATGTTCTTCTTCAAAATCAGAAAATACAAATCTATTGTTCGAAAAAGATAGAAACCTTAAGAAAGAGATATCCAGATTTGGAATCCTCCCTTGAAGTTGGTTTCCTTCAAAAATAAGCTGATCTGCAGCTATACCTTCAAACTCCTGTGGTATTTCTCCTGTAAGATTATTATTAGAAAAATTGAGAGTAGAATATCCCAAGTTTGCTAAGGAGGCGGGAATTGGCCCGTTAAGGTTATTATTAGATAAGCTAAGGCTGAAGATACCATCATTATGAACACTTACCCCAAACCAATCACAGGGTTCTTCATTTACAATATCCCAAGAGTTGGTCCAGTTAGGGCCATCCGTGCTATTATACAGGTCAATCAAGGCCTGTTTTTCTGCTGCGGAAACACCACAGGTATTCGCCGGATCTTCAACGGTCAAGGTAATGTTGTTACGGGTCAAGGTAAGGCCCGTAACCACGGTATTGGTAGCCTCAAAATAATAGACCCCGGAATCTGCCGCAGTGGCATTGGCAATCACCAAGTCTTTTTCAGTAGCTCCAGAAATTGCAATATCCGTACCCCCTTCTACCACTTTATACCATTGGTACTCATTATTGGGGCTGGTCAAAGCCGCACTGCTTAGGGTAATGGTGCC
>CALGQU010000083.1 GCA_937959125.1 uncultured Croceitalea sp. | reverse complement strand
AGAATAACGAAAATTCAAAATTGAACAATTTCCCGAGTCGATTCACGATTGTGAATCGGGGATCACTCCGAATTTAATGTCTGGAAGACGTCCAATATTAGTTTGATCTTAATCTCGCCCCATCAGTTTAACTTTATCCGGGTCGCTCATTTGTATCAATGTAAATTTTATTCTCTGTATTTATCAAGAATAATCTGAGCAAATGAATGAAATGAAACTCGCCAAAGGTGGGTTCACACCTTGGTTCACTCTTCAAATTTTTACTAGCGTGAATTCGGGGCAGAGGTAGTCTATCGTAATCTTATTGCGATTTTCAGAAGGGTATTTACAGGAAAACGCAGTGTTTTAGTGGCACTTTTCCTTGTGCCCATAACATTTGCGACTTCAATATTTGCATTGGTTTTTGCAATTACGCCTATGCTTATCTTTTTTTCGGTTTACGGTATTTTTAAGACAGATTACAGATATCTCATGGATGAGCCCCTTAAACTTTGGTGGGTTTTAGTACTTGTCTTGGCTCCGGCAATCCTTATTGCACTGTATAGGATGAAAATCCTAAGAAAAGAAGAATTTAAATTTTCTTGGCTTAAATTACAGAAGATTTATGGGTATCGTACCTTTTCGTCTTCCAGTACCAGCTCCAGTTCTAGCTCGTACAGCACTACTTCTTCATCCAGCTCAGGAGGGTTTTCTGGTGGTGGAGGAAGTTCCGGGGGTGGTGGTGCTAGTGGCAGTTGGTAGTCCCAATGAGTTCTTGTATTTTCATTAAAAATCCTAGCATATGCGTTGCTTACCTTTTTTTTTAACAGCCCTCTTGTTCTTTTCCTGCAAAA
The DNA here is from genome assembly GCA_937959125.1 of uncultured Croceitalea sp. Lineage (GTDB taxonomy): Bacteria > Bacteroidota > Bacteroidia > Flavobacteriales > Flavobacteriaceae > Croceitalea. The sequence continues at coordinate 30,813 of CALGQU010000083.1, read as the reverse complement.
CAGAGGAAAATACCCAAGACAAGATAGATAGGAATGCCTTGTCCTTAGCAGAAAAAGCGCAACGTGTAACCATTATAAGGGATGGTTTTGGAGTTCCGCATATTTATGGAAAAACAGATGCGGATGCGGTTTTTGGGTTGCTTTATGCCCAATGTGAGGATGATTTTAATCGAGTGGAGCAAAATTATATTTGGGCCACCGGACGTCTGGCAGAATTGGAAGGGGAGGAAGCCCTTTACAGTGATTTGCGGGCCAAGTTGTTCATGACAGAAGCCGAAGCAAAGGGCAACTATGAAAACAGCCCTAAATGGTTACAGGAACTTTGCGATGCCTTTGCGGATGGCATCAATTACTATTTGGAAACCCATCCTGAAGTTACCCCAAGATTATTGACCCATTTTGAACCTTGGATGCCTATGTATTTTAGCGAAGGGAGTATAGGGGGCGATATTGAACGGATTTCTACTCGTAAGATCAAGGCATTTTACGAAAGCGGTATGGAATTACCTAAGATGGAAGCCCTGGAATTACAGAAAGAAAAGGAAATGGCAGAACCGCAGGGGTCCAATGGTATCGCTATTTCTGGGAAACTTACGCAGTCCGGTAATGCAATGTTGCTGATAAATCCGCATACTTCTTTTTATTTTAGAGGGGAAGTCCACGTAGTTTCGGAAGAAGGATTGAATGCTTATGGTGCGGTGACCTGGGGACAGTTTTTTGTGTACCAAGGGTTTAATGAAAAAACTGGCTGGATGCACACCTCTACCTATACCGATGTGTTGGATGAGTTCAAGGAAAAAATCTCCGAATTGGAAGAAAAGTTGGTGTACCAATATGGAGAGGAGTTTAGGGAAGTAGGCGTATCCCAAATTGAATTAAAGTATAAGGAAGGCGATAGCCTAAAATCAAAGATCTTTCCGGCCTACCGTACCCATCATGGACCTATTACCCACAGTGTGGACGGACAATGGACAGCAACAGCTATGATGTGGGAGCCGGTGAAGGCGTTGGAGCAGTCTTTTATTCGCACAAAACAAGCGGGTTATGATGGTTTTAGAAGGATGATGGACATTCGCACCAATTCTTCCAACAATACGGTCTATGCAGATGCGGATGGCACCATTGCTTATTTTCACGGTAACTTTGTGCCCAAAAGGGACGTTAGTTTTAATTATACCCAACCTGTTGATGGAAGCAACCCAAAAACGGATTGGAAAGGCTTGCATACCGTAGATGAGAATATCTTGGTCAAGAACCCACCTAACGGATGGATTCAAAATTGCAATTCCACGCCATTTACTTCTGCGGCGGAGTACAGTCCTAAAAGAGAGGATTACCCCAAATACATGTCCCGGGACCAAGAAAACTTTAGGGGTATCCATGCCATTCAGTTATTAACGGGTAAAAAGGGCTATACCTTGGATAGTTTGATACAATTGGCGCATGACCCCTATTTGCCTGCTTTTGAAGCCTTATTGCCCGGTTTGGTCAAGGCTTATGATGCCAATCCTATTTCCAAAATCAAAGAGCCTATGGAAATCATAAGAAACTGGAATTTTGAAACTTCCAAGGAATCCGTGGCCATGACTTTAGCCCATTATTATGGCACAAGGTGTTACAGACAAGCAAAACGACCGGAAGGTTTGTATGCCATGCAACTGGTAAACCATTGGGGCGGTACCTCTTCGGATTCAGAAAAATTAGCATTGTTCCAAGAGACGATTAATCAACTTAAAGCTGACTTCGGGACTTGGAGAATGCCTTGGGGTGAAGTCAATCGCTATCAAAGGATAACCGGGGATATCCGCCAAGAGTTTGACGATAACAAACCCAGTATTCCCATTGGTTTTGCAAGTGGTAGATGGGGTGCCTTGGCAGCCTATGGGGCACGCTACACAACTAAAGGCGTAAAAAAAATATACGGGACCCGTGGGAACAGCTTTGTGGCGGCAGTAGAATTTGGGGAAAGGGTAAAGGCCAAAACCATTCTGGCCGGTGGACAAAGTGGCGATCCCAATTCCCCACATTTTGATGACCAAATTGAGCGTTATGCCAATGTACAGTGGAAAGACGCTGCCTATTACAAAGAAGATGTGCTAAAAGTGGCTAAAGAAACCTACCGACCTGGGGGAAGGAGATAATTTAGTCAGTAGTCAGTAGTGGGGAAACGAATGGAGAAATCCGAAAATGGAAACCGAAAATTAGCAACCGGCAACGACCAATGTTTTGAATTTGTTCTTGAGTTTTGAACTTGATTATTTGCTCTTTTACTCCCCCTCTTTGACCACAATAAGACTGGCCTTGGATCCCGTGGAAAGGTTCCAGCGGTTGTTATGGATAACCTCACCTGCATCATCAGTAACGATAACTTGGGCGGTATTAGGTCCGGAAGACCCTTGGTTCAAGGCCTCAAAATCCAAGCGGTTAAAACCTTCGGTAAGGTTGATGTTGATTCCTTTATACCCACCGGTCAATAAGATATTAGGTTCTACCACGTTGCCGTTCAAATAAATTCTTACGCGGTCACCATCTACATATTCGTGGTCACGGCAAACGATACCTACAAACTTGGCATTTGTTTTTACATCGCCTAAATATTGATCACCAAAATGTTCCTTGGAACCTTTCTTTTCTTTTTCACCCACTTTGGGGTCAATTTTAAGCCCAGTTCCAGCTTTTACCAATTCCCGATCGGGTAACATTTTAACCTTTGGGCCACTATTAAAGGCACTTGGGTCTATTGTGGAAGGAATACGCAAGGAAGTTCCGCGATTACTGCTCTTTACATCCAGATTATTATTGGCACCGACCTTTAATGGTTTTGTAGTGGGGATGTCCCCTTGACCAAAACTTATTTGGCATAATGCTACTACTAGGATAAGGGGCAGTAATTTTTTCATTGGGTATTCTGTCGCGATAACAATTTAAAGTTAACAAATACCTTGCCAACGGTCCCCCAAAGTCATGTTAAATGACTATTTATTCGATGAACTTCTATTTAGAAAGATAGTCCTGTAGTTTTTCCGGGCCTTCCAAAAGAACCCGGACTATTTGCAGGGTGCCATCAATCTTGGTGTCTATGTGCCATTTAATAAGCGAAATATGACCGTTTTCCAATTCGATACCCGTTATGCTTCTGGGGTGTACACAACTCCCATCATTAAAAAAAGGAATCTGGCCTGGTTCCGGAAAACGCGGTCTATGCGTGTGCCCCGCAATGGTCATCCGCAGATCGTTCTTAAGAATCCAACGTTTTATACGTTTTTCTATGCGGATAAGCTCTTTGTAGTTTTTTGCGGGGCTTGTAGGGTCTGCAATCCCAACTACTTGCAACGGTTTCCATAATACCCTCACTAAAAACCGTCCAATTTTCCAACAAACATAGTTCCACCAATCTGCCTGATGTCCATGCGTACAGAACAATTCTTGCCCGGTTTTTTTATGTTTTAGGAGCAATGCCTCATGATATTGGATTCCTTGGAAAAGTTCCTTGTCTACCCCTTCAATGGGCTCAAAGTAGTGGGAGAGATGTTTGTCTATATAATCTTGCTCCCTGTATACCATATCATGGTTGCCCCAGACCATATGCAGGCGTTGTTCCAGATGAAACTTGCGCAAGAGTTGGAACACATTTTTATGGGCTTCAAAAACAGCAGCAAAATTTAGGTTTTCCCAAAGCTCATCACCATCACCCAATTCGCAATACTCAAATCCTTCCCTGTAGTAATGGTTGAGGGCATGGAAATAGATGTTTCTGTTGTTGGCAAAATCGTCCGCAAAACTGTTGTCCCCCCTATGGCAATCACTAAAAAAAATGAACTTGGAGCTATCGTCAAAAGGAACGCTTTTTGCGTTTTTATAGGCGCGATCTAATCTTGTAAAGGAGGACATCAGGTGAAATTTCAATAAATATCCAAAAAAAAGACCAGAACCCTTCGGAATACCTTAACAATTCCCTGTTCCTTGTTTTTGTAACTTTACCTATCAAAAAACGACCAAGACCGATATGAAAAAGCATCCTAACGCAGACGGCCCCCTTATCCAGCTGGTAAGCTTTAACAAGCTTTTGGAGCATTATGACCAACAAGCAAAAAGCAAGGATTCCTTCTTGGCGGAAAGGGCCAAGTATGTACTTAAGGTACAGGCACCCTATCCAGAACTAAGGGACGGCTTTGATGACCTTTCCATTCTGGAAGAACGAAAAGAGGTAATACAGACCATTCTAGCCGATACGTTTTCCAGTGTATTGACCAAAAATGAAATCAAAACGGCGTCTATACCTTATGCCAATATTGTGTTCAATTCTTCGGAACGCTTTCAAAATATTTTAAAAGCGGCCGGAGAGGGGTTTGAATTGGAAATCCGGAACATGCCAGAGGATCTGCATTATATGATGCAGTGTATGGTAATCTTAGGATTTTACTATGGCTTTAATATCGATTTCAAACGACCGTTGTTCTATGATATTCCTGATGCCAATGGGGTTATGCGCCATTACCGCATTCTTTACAATGCGGATTTTATGGAAATTACCCCAACTACTAAAGCTAAGGATCTAAAACAGGAAGATCTTGATGAATTGCTGGAGAATTTTGAGAATTTGGAACTATGGAAGGAAAAGATACCGCCCAATAGTTTTATTTCCAAAGGTTTTGTGGTTTCCAATATGTTCGATGTTACCGCTGAACATTCCATTTCCGAAATAAAGTCTACGTTGATCGGAAGTAATAAACGGGGGAGTGAGAATTTTATGGAAAGTTTTCAAGACACTTTTCGTTCCCTGTTCAATCTAAAGGATATTTCCGTTGGGTTTACGGGCTATGACCCCAATACGGATCGGTTTTTAAAAATACACGGAAAAGGGATCGAAAGCCACATTTTACAAGGTAAGGAAATGGAGTCTTGCAATACCCTGCTATGTGGAAATTCTTACGGGAAACTATTTGCGGAAAATACCTTCTTTGCCATAAGCAATGTAGAAAAGTATCTTAAGAAATCTGATGGGGGACAACCCTATGCCAACCTTTATGGACAAGGAATACGTAGTGCTATTCTAGCTCCTATCGCAGATGAAGGTAACCTTTTGGGGGTCTTGGAGCTGGTCTCCAAAAAACCAAATGAACTCAATAGCATTAACGCCAATAAGTTGATAGACGTAATGCCCTTTATTGTATCTGCGGTATTGCGTTCCATAGAAGAGGAGCAGAACCTTATCGATGCCATCATCCAGCATGAATGCACCACGGTGCATTCCTCGGTATATTGGAAGTTTCAAGAGGAGGCAAAACGGTTTATGACAGAAGAACTCAATGGCAACCAACCTTCGTTTAAAGAAATTGTTTTTAAAGAGGTCTATCCGCTTTATGGGCAGATAGATATAAAAGATTCTTCCAAAGAACGAAATTTGGCCATTCAACGCGATTTGATTATTCAATTAACGGATATCAAAACGGTTCTGGACAGTGCCCTCAAAAAATTTAAATTACCCATTTATGAGGAATTGTGCTTTAGGGTAAACGATTACCTAAATGAAATTAAAGAGACACTTTTTACCAATAGTGAGCAGGCCGTTTTTGATTTTGTGCAAGAAGAGGTCAACCCGGTTTTCCATCATTTAAAAAGGGAAGACGAAGGTTTAAAGGAGCAAGTCTTGATTTATGAAAACCAAATAGATACCACTACGGAATCGTATTATGATCATAGGCGTAATTATGATGAGAGTGTCATGGAAATCAATAAAAAATTGGCGGCCATGCTGGACAAGAAACAGTTGGAAGCCCAAGGGATGTTCCCCCATTACTTTGAACGGTACAAAACAGATGGCGTGGAACACAATATGTATATTGGTAGTTCCATTGCCCATGACCGTACCTTTGATGACCTTTATTTGAACAACCTTAGGTTATGGCAGTTACAGGTAATGGTAGAAATGGAAAACCGTCATTATGCGTTAAAACCAAAGTTGCCGGTAAAATTGGATGTAGCCTCGCTTATGTTGGTCTATAGCACACCTTTGGCCATTAGATTTAGAATGGACGAAAAAAGATTTGATGTGGACGGCACCTATAATGCCAGGTACGAGATCATCAAAAAAAGGATAGACAAATCATACATTAAAGGAACCAACGAACGGCTTACCCAAACCGGGAAGCTTGCCATAGTGTATTCCCAAAAGAAGGATGAAAAGGAATACTTGCGCTACGTTAAATTCTTAAAGTCCAAAGGGTATTTTACCAATAATATTGAGATAGTGGAGCTGGAAGGATTGCAAGGGGTTACCGGTCTTAAAGCGATTAGGGCAGAAATCCTCTATAAAACGGACGAAAAATCCGAGAAGACCTACACTTATGATGATTTAATGGAAGAACTTAAGAATTAGGACTAGAATTGCATTCTATCCGGACCAAAAAATCGGAATGCGATACCAAAGGCAATTACGGATATTATGATTCCAATAATAAACATGGTATAGGTCAACCGTAGAATCTTGTATTTTCTATGAAGGACCAACCCCAAAAAGTACAGGTCTTTGGTCAGTGAGGAATAGATGTATTCCTTATCCTTTACCAATTCCTGTATGGCCCACTCGTAGTCGTCCAATTTCATCTTGTGGAAATTTCCAAAGAACAGCAGGTTCACTTTCTTATTGGTCACATCCTCTTTGGTAAATTGTCCACTGGTCACATTGGGCCGTGTGGCCAACACCGCCAGCACCATGGATATTACACTAAATGTTATAAAAATAACAGTAGGATAGATAAGATACGCATTGGACGGATTGTCCAATTTTGGGATAAGATTGGATAAGGCTACGGAGATAACAATAGCATTTACAGATAAGAGAATATTGGCCTTGGTATCTGCGATATCGCTTAAGGTCAAATGGTTTTTTAGGGTGACCCTAAAAAGGGTCTGTATGCCTCGATCGGGGCTTTCGCTTTTATACTTGGCTTTTAAAGCCTCTTTTTTGGCAATCTCCTTTTCCGACTTTTTGTCCTTTATCAGTTGTTTTAAATTTTTCTCCTTGAGAATATCCCAATTTTCTTTGGCATAATCAGTATAGAACTCATGTTCGTTGCGGAACATTTTAATGTTCTCATTGCGCCATTCCTTGTCGCTATACGATGCAATGTTCAGTTTTTTTAGTTCCTCTTTAAGAAAATCCGTGGTTTCCCAATAGCTCTTTTGTGCAAAATGGGAGGCATCGGCATCCCGGATGATTTTTTCCAATAAGGTTTGGGGCTCATAATGCCGCTTTGTAGCCATAATTATGGAGCTAACCATAGTTGCCCAATCTGCCGGATAATCAATGGATTTTAGGTAGTTCGCAGCAATGGTACAACTGTTCTTTTCATGATCTTCCACTCCTTGGGAATATCCGGTATCGTGAAACCAGGCCGCTAGAAGTAGTTGTTCTTGTTCAGCATCCGTTAACTGATGGTTGGCAATGAGTTCTTTAGTACTTTTAACAACACGTTGTGTATGCTTAAGATTGTGGTATAAAAACTTTTGGTCCAGTTTATTTTCAAGTAGGTCCGAAACAAAATCTTCGGCTTTTTGAACAATCTCTGACATAGTTGTATATTGAATAACCCAAAATACAAAATTTGAACGTAAGCCTAGTGATATGAAAAAATTTTACCTTCTTCTTTCCATTCTTCTGGTTGGAGCTTGCGCAACGTACAAACCTAAATATGATGACGTATTTGATGGGCAATCCATTGAAAAGGATGGGGAGCTTTCCCACCGTTTTTATCTTATTGGTGATGCAGGTTTATCGCCAAAAAATGATATGAATCCAACATTAAAAGCGTTAAAATCCAGATTGGATAAAGCGCATGAAAATAGTACGACCATTTTCTTGGGGGATAACATTTACCCTACCGGTTTACCAAGTAAAAAAGAGGACCAAGAAGGCCATGCAGTAGCAAAAAACCACCTGGATGCACAGTTAAACGTTCTATCGGATTACAAAGGGAAACCAATTTTTATACCAGGAAACCATGATTGGTATGCCAAAGGGTTGGATGGATTAAAACGCCAGGAAAAATACATAGAAAAAGCCTTGGACAACAAAGCGGTGTTTTTTCCTGCAAATGGCTGCCCTATAGAGGAAATTGAAATTAATGATGAGGTTACCGTGATCGCTATCGATACGGAATGGTATTTAACCAATTGGGACAAGCATCCAGATATTAATGATGATTGTGAGATACAGGATCGGGAGGGTTTCTTTTTAGAATTGGAAGATGTTATAAAGGACAATGCAAAGAAGACCACAATTTTGGTTACCCATCATCCCATGACTAGCTACGGTCCGCATGGTGGGCAGTATTCCTTTAAAAAGAATATCTATCCTAGTGGCGGTAAGTTTCCGTTGCCCTTTTTAGGAACTTTTATCAACCTATTGCGTAAGACTACAGGTGCTTCTATTGCAGATATACAGAATAAAAGGTACAATACATTGATCAATAGGGTATTGACCTTGGCGCAATATTCGGAAAAGGTCATTTTGGCGTCTGGGCATGAACATAGTTTGCAGTACATTGTGGAGAAGAACACGCCCCAAATAGTAAGTGGTTCTGGCGCAAAGAAAGGAGCTACCCGCTTATTGAATGGTAGCATGTTTAGTAGCGGCCAAATGGGTTATGCTGTTTTGGATGTGTATAAAGACGGGTCTTCCAAAGTAGATTTCTTTGGAGTAGAGGGTGAAAACGAATCGCTTCTGTACAGTACTACGGTGTTGCAAGCTCCTAAAAAAGAAGCCATGCGTGTATTTTCGGATAGTTTTCCGCACCATGTGGAAGCATCGGTCTATACCGATGAGGAAGTGGATAAAACCGGTTTCTTTAAAACGGTTTGGGGAGAACGCTACCGCAAATACTATGCAACCAAAGTAAAGGCCCAAACGGTTACCTTGGATACACTTTTAGGTGGGTTGATCCCAGTTCGTAAAGGTGGTGGGCATCAATCCAAATCCTTGCGTTTAGTGCATAAAGATGGGAGGCAATTTGTAATGCGCGCCCTTAAGAAAAGTGCGGAGCTCTATCTTCAATCCTTGGCATTTAAGGAAGAATATGTAGTTGGGGAATTTGAAGGTACCCTTACAGAGGATATTCTTAAGGATTTTTATACCGGAGCGCACCCGTACGCACCCTTTACCATTGGTGAACTTTCAGATGCGGTTTCCATCTATCATACCAATCCCAAATTATATTATGTTCCCAAGCATGAGACCCTAGGCGGTTTTAATGAAGATTTTGGTGACGAATTGTATATGATCGAAGAACATGTTTCCGAGGGTCATGATATCAATAGCTTTGGCAAAGCGAAGAAAATCGAGAGTACTACCAACCTTATGAAAAAGTTGCGGAAAGACGAGGCATATAAGGTTGATGCTACCGTATATGCCCGTGCCCGCCTTTTTGATATGCTGATAGGGGATTGGGATCGTCATGTAGACCAATGGCGTTGGGCACAGTTTAAGGATGAGAATGGGGATAAGATATTTAGACCCATTCCGCGGGATAGGGACCAAGCATTTTCCATAATGGGAGATGGGGCCTTAATGGGTTTTGCAACCCGTGCCATTCCGGCATTGCGGTTGTTCGAAGGTTTTAAAGAAGAAATCAGAAGTGTTAAAGGGTATAATTCCTCTCCGTTGACCTTTGCTTTGGATATGGCTTTGCTATCGGAAACCACGGCAGAAATTTGGGTGCAGCAAGCTAAATATATTCAAGAACATCTTACCGAAGATGCGGTTGACAGTGCTTTCGCCAATTTTCCGGCAGAAGTGCGGGATGAAACGATAACGGGGATGAAACAGGTATTGCTTGCACGCAAATCCAATCTGGTTCAAACCGCTAAGACCTATTATGCCATTTTAAACAAGTATAGTGTGGTCACTGGGACGGATAAAGATGATTACTTTGTAATCAACACCTTGGACAATGGATCGTTGGATGTTAAGGTATACCGTATAAAAAATGGCAAAAAGACGGATTTGTTTTTTGATAAAATCTATGACCCGACCCTGACCAAGGAAATCTGGTTGTATGGTTTGGATGATGATGATGTTTTTGAAGTGATTGGGACCACTGGAAAAATAAAACTTCGTTTGGTGGGCGGGCACAACAACGATAATTATAAAATAAGCGAAACGGCCAAAGGAGTACATGTGTATGATTTTAAGGATAAGAAAAATACCTATGCAGAGGCCTATGGTGGTAGAGTTCATAAAATTAGGGACTATGACACCAATAACTTTCAGTTTTTAAAGATAAAAGCCTCCAACAACCAACTTTTACCCGCTATTGGTGCCAATCCGGATGACGGGTTTAGGATTGGTTTTTCCAATATATATACGTTTAATGGGTTTCGGCAGAATCCGTTTACCCAACAGCATACCCTTTCTGGGGCCTATTATTTTGCGACCAATGGTTTTGATTTGGCATACACTGGTGAGTTTGCCAACGTGTTTGAAAATGTAAACTTGGAACTGGGCGCAAAGTTTACCAGTCCCAACTTTAGTTTAAACTTCTTTGGCTTTGGTAACGATACCGAAAATTTTGACGATGAGAACCCCTTGGAACTGGATTTCAATAGGGTTAAAATAAGAACGCTTAAATTTTCACCTGCTTTGATATGGCGCGGACAGTTGGGATCCAAAGTCCGTGTTGGGGCCTCTTATGAAAATTATGATGTGGAAGAAACCGAGGGTCGGTTCATAGAAGGCTTTTTTACGAATATGAATAGGGATACCCAACAGGATTTCTTTGGAGTGGAAACCGAGTACAGTTATACCAATACGGACAATGCCGCTTTCCCCACTATGGGTATGGCCTTTTCCCTTACAGGAGGTTTTAAGACCAACTTAAGTGAAATAGGACGCAATTTTGGGTATTTGATTCCCAGTCTCTCATTTGACCATAGGATAACGCCAAACGGAAGGTTGGTTTTTGCCACAAAACTCAAAGGTCATTTTAATATTGGTAATGATTTTGAGTTTTACCAAGCTGCAGATATTGGCGCAAACAATGGATTACGCGGGTTTCGCTTTCAACGTTTTATAGGTAAAACGGCCTACTATCAAAACACGGATATCCGGTATAGTTTTAGAAAAACCAGAACAGGGTTATTACCTGTAACGCCGGGCATTTTTGGAGGTTTTGATTATGGAAGGGTTTGGTTGCCCAATGAAGATTCCAATATTTGGCACAATTCCTACGGAGGAGGACTATTTGTAAACGGATCTGACTTGATATCCGCCAATCTTGGCGTATTCAATAGCACGGACGGACTGCGAGTAGCTTTTGGTGTAGGTTTCGGGTTTTAAAAGAACTGATTTACTTTTTATCCAAGGAATAGCGGTAAAGATTCCTTCCCTTGGTCTTGGATTGTTCGTCTGCAATAAGAAGTGTGTTGTCGTTTAAAAAACAAACGGACTCTATTTGGGTTTCCAGTTTCAAGTGGATGGTCTCAATAACGCTGGAAGAAAAATCCTCAAAGTCCACTTCCGTTAAAAGATAAACATAGCCATAGCCAATAAGGGCAATGCTTTTTCCGTCCGCGGTAATATCCGCTCCGGTGACGGAGCAGTTATCAGGATTGTTGCATAAATTGATTTGGCCAACGCGTGTTGCTTTATAGGTCCCGGGAGCATCAGGAATGCGATATACAAGGGTTTTGCCTTGGTAAGGCTTGGAACGGTCCTTGGTAAAGACATACAGATGGCCTTGGTAATGGAAAAATGCCTCGGCATCATAAAACCGTTGGGCCTTTTTAGGCGGAAATTCCTTTTGTTCCGGGTATTGGAATTTGATTTTTTCGGCTTTTATCTTGTCGCCCGTTTCTATTTGCGGATTGGGCAGTTTATAGATGACCAAATCCTTTCTGTAATTTTCATTGTTGCCAAAATCGCCAATGTAAAGATTTCCTTTCATGTCTTTTGCCAAATCCTCCCAATCCTCATTTTGGGCATTTTTAACCTTTAAATCCTTGACCAGTTTCCCTTGCATGTTCACCTGATAGATATGGTCCTTGTTCCCATTATCCTCAATGACCCAAAGCTGCTCATCATAACAGGCTAGGCCAGAAACCTCGCTTAAATTGTTTGGAAAGCTTCCTAAGTACTCTAAATCCCCATGCCAGGGCTTTTGGGCGCAGGCCTGCAGAATTAAAAAAGCGCATATAAGGAAATGTTTATTCAATGCCTTGTTCCTTTAGAGGTAGGAAGATTTCGGCTTTCCAACTGAGCTCGTCCCCGCCTTGATTAGGGTTGTTATAAAAGACCTCTATGGGTTTAGCCTCTACTTCAATGTTATTTTTCTTGGCATAGTCCATTAGGGCATACCATGCGCGGTCAGATGTAATGTAGTTACCATTATAAATTGCTTTTAGGCCTTTAATTGGCTGTCTTTTCTTGTATTTTATGGTATTGTTTTTTGGTAAGCTATCATGGTAAACAATAGGAAAACAGAAATCATAGGTAACAGTATCGGTCATCTTATCCCAATTGGTAACCTCCACAAAAGGAATGCCATTTTCCTTAATATCATTATCCTTTAAGAAACCGGTTAAATTAGGATAGTTCGCCATCATCCCTATCGCTTTTTCCGTCTGTTTGGTCGTAACGGATACATAAGCACAAAAAGTAGCTTCTAACTCATCGATACCGGAGACGGATACTTTGAATTTTGTTATGTGTTCATTTAAAGCTTTTATGAATTCCCGTGCGGTCTTTCTTGATCTTTTTTCAAAATCAGTATCGGAAAACGGAACTTTAATCTTATTGCTAAAACTATGGTTTATGTCCGTTACGTTTACCTGTACCCTGGAGGTCGAATCTGTCAATGGTTGTATATTCCATTCATAACGATGGATAGAATCGTTAAACGCCATCTGTTGGGTAAGTTGGTATATGGAACCGTTTTGTTCTATTTTGGCTATGGTTCCAGTTTTAGGGTCCCATTGTTTTAGCATCTGATTTATGGCACCGGGAAAGGTATTGGCCTTAAAGCGTATGGTGTAATCGTAGGGTTTTATAAACAAGTACCATATCAATCCAATTAGTAGAATACCAAGTGCCGTGTAGCCAAGTTTTTTCATGGGAAGGTTTGGGTTAATTACTTAATGCAATTTCTTTCTCGACTACCATTTTTAGGTTGTCCACCACAAAGGCTCCCAGTTGTCTACCCTGCCCCACGCCTATCTCCACAGCTGCCCGGTAATGGATGCCACCATACATTCTGCTAATGGCAGCTTCATCGGCAGCTTCAGTAAAGGAGCTAAAGGACCTTACAGGTAGATTATAGGCTACCTCGGTATCATCATCAAAGGCAAAGTCGTCGCCAAAAATGCTGGTCAATGCTGTTGCCGCGGCACCTGAAACTACACTATGGCCACTGGTATATTCTGGAAAAGGCGGCGTTTGCAGAACAGGTTCCCAACTATCATCAATATGGGAATTGATCAGCGTTTCCGGCCTAATAAGATTACTGCGGTACTTTTCATCCCAACAACTTATAAAGGCATCGGCAATGGCAATGGATGTTTTGGTATAGGCATGAACGGTTTGTGCAAAATCTGAATTGGTTTTTTTGGAAGCTATTTTTGCGATACCTATCCAATGGGCGCCAGGAGTAATTTTTTTGGTAGCAAACATAAGATGCCCCCGGGTTACGGAAACATAGGGATTGCAGTCCCAAAATTGTGCAATGGCAACTTCCTCTGAAGTATCCCCTTTTGCCGTTATCTCTTCACTAATGGTATAGACTTCTAAAAGCTCCTTGTAAAAATCCGAATCCTTTTCCATGGAGAAGGCGGGCGGGGGAGTTGGTTTGAATTGAGCGGCAGAATCGATTACAAAAGGCCGTATTTTATTCCAATGGGGTTCAATACCACTCATATAGGCCGGGGGGGTAGGCTGCCAACGCGACGGATCATCAGAATCAACGGAAAACTTGGGCATGGTACGGGTTTGTTTATAGTTGTCCTTGTCCATCCAAGCAGTTATATGTGCCGCTACGTTTAAGCCATGCTCTTTGGAAGCCAAGAATTCTTTTGGGTTTTGGGATTCCCAAATAGTGTAAAGACTATCCCTGTAAACGGCAATTCTATCTTCGGAAAAAATCAGTTTTTTACTCAAATCGATATGGGCGATCAATGCAGCCAATTCGTAGTTGGTCTCTTCCGGTTTTTCCGGTAGCGGGATGGCTGTAAATTCCGTAAGCTGTCCTTCCAAGGAATGATATGCATTATCCTTTTGTGCTAAAATTTCAAAGGCTGCTATATTGGGATACGCATAGATCCTGCTGGCTACCGGCGGTGAAAAAATATCATGGATCATTACTTCCGTAACTTTATCCACAGAACTGTGGTAGGCCTCGGGTGAAATGACAATTGGGATTGTCTTGGTAGTACAGGATCCAAGGATAAAAATACTTAGTGCAACTACTATTGATGTGGTTTTTATCTGTGCTTTCATCTCTTTTCAATTTCATAAACATCGACTTTTTCATTATTGAAAGTCGCTAATAAATACTCTTTGTTATTGAGTTCGATAATGTTCAGATGCCTTATGGATTTGTTGCTCAATTCCAAACCTAGGGCATTGCCCAAAATTAGCTCATTTTCACTTTTTAGCAATGCGCCAGGGAAAGAGTCAAATCTGCCATGGTAGGGTTTTACACCAAAATAATTTCCGCCGATCAATACTTCGGGCTTATTGTCTTGATCAAAATCGTGCAAAAGGAAGGCCATTAAAGGGGAAATCTGTAACTCTTGGACAAAAGGTTGGAAACTAAAGCTTCCGTTTTCATTTTTTAGATACCCAGATTCTAGTACGTTGACCTCTAATACCCTTGAACTGCTAAGCGTGTTTGCGTCAAAAATATCTTCTAGTTTTTTCCCCGCAAAGCTTTTATAGGTGGTGAACTCTTTGCGAAGATAAACCAGTTGGGAGGACAGATCATCCAATCCTGCCAAAGTGTAATACTGGTCCCCTTTGGCCAAAGCAATTATAGTTTCGGTTTGTTCATTGCGATCAAAGTCACCATAAATCAGTTTTAAGGGCTTCTCGTTGGATGCCGTAAATTTTGAGTTAAGGCCCCAATTGCCCAACAAGTAATCCGTATCCCCATCGGCATCAATATCAAAAGCCTGTATGGCTTGCCATAAGCCGGAAAGGTTATCGTTTGTGGCCGAAGTCTTTACAAGCGTACCCTTTTCATTTTTAAGGAATACGGGAGCCATCCATTCCCCAACCAAGATCAAGTCTGTTTCACCATCCGAATTAAAATCGTCCCATACGGCATCGGTCACCATCCCCTCATTGAAGGTTTTTAAAATGGTAAAGATCCCGTTTTCATTTTGCAAGAGATAGGAATTGGCGGGTTGACCAAATTTACCGGTAACGGTATGGCCGCCAACAAAAATGTCCAAATCACCATCTTTATCAAAATCAAAAGGGCGAATGACCGATGCGTTTTCAAAATAATCGGGCAGGGTGGATTTTGTAAAGGTAGTATCCCCTTGTACAAAATAGCTATCCGCCAATGCCTTTGCTTTACCGGAGAAATGTGCGCCACCGGAACCGATGATCAAGTCATTTTTAGTGTCATTGTTAAAGTCCAATATGGCTGCGGAAATTTCTTCTTTGACGGAGTCGTTGTATATGGCATTGTACTTTTTTGGGACAAACATGGAATCTTTGCTTATAAAAATCCGTGAGGGTTTGAACTTGGACCCCCCAAAAAAGATATCCTTGGTCCCATCGCCGTTTAAGTCCCCGATCGCAACGGCAGGCCCTCTATCCGATGCTTGGTAGGGCATTAGTTTTTCCCTAGTGAAGTCCGTGTAATTGTCTTCAACATGTTCAAAATCAATACCTAGGTTATTGGCCGTTTTTATAAATAGCTTTCTACCTTTTGGCTTTAAGGAACTATAATCAAAAGCTTGTGTGTTTTCTGGGGCAATAGTTAGCGTCTGGTTGACTTTAACCTCTTTAAGGACCTGATAGGTTTTGTTTGGCCACACTATTTTTATGGAATCGATCGTGGTGGCTTTTCCATACCCAAAATGTACCATGGGTTCTGAGGATGCCTGAAAACCCCTAGTAGTAAAAAGCTCCCGGTATTGTAATTTTCCCTGGTTGTAGGCAAAAACCTTGGTGCCAATACCCCATGGGTTTTTGTCCAAATAGTTAAACTTTACTTTTAAATAACCGGCCCCGTCGTTCGTCTTGTTTTTATACAGTGTTGCGGGAGTATTGATAGTATTGGTAACCAAATCCAAATCACCGTCATTATCAAAATCCGCATAGGCAGTAGCACCGGAAATTAGGGAATCCCTGCGTATCCAATCGTTGGATTTATTTTCAAATTTTAGGTCATTACCTCCTTTGAACAAATAATTATGTGTTGCTCCGGAGGGCATCATTTCCAAGGCCTTTTGGTCTACCAATTTGGTGTTATCCAGTTTTTTTCTAATTTGTTCATTGGAAGTAAACCGTACAAAGTCCAGATCATTTGGGCGCCTTACGATACCGTTGGAAATAAAAATGTCTTGCTCCCCATCTTGGTCATAATCTGAGAAAAGGGCACTCCAACTCCAATCCGTAGCGGCCACCCCACTTAAAAGTGCTGTTTCCATAAAGTTCCCGTTGGGTTGATTGATATAGAGCATGTTTCTGGTGAACTGGTAATGATATCCGTAGCGTTCGACCCTTAGTTTTTGCACTTGGATGTTATCATCGCCATCCGATGATTTTAGGGTAACTTCATCCTCGGGCAGCATATCCAGGGATATTAGATCTGGATACCCATCATGATTGATATCGGCAACATCGCTACCCATGGAGAAACGGCTTGTGTGTCCAAAATACTGCTTTAAACTCTCTGTAAAAGTCCCATCGCCATTGTTTAGGTAGTAGTAGTCATCTTCATGAAAATCATTGCCCACGTAAATATCCGGATATCCATCTTGGTTGAAGTCCGATACGGCAACGCCCAGGCCATAGCCATTGATTCCGCCGTAAATTCCGGCAGCTTCACTAACGTTGGTAAACTGACCGCCATCATTTCGCAATAGCTTATCCCCGGTTTGGTAGTTCCTAGTGTATCGTAAATCGGCCTTGCCAAAAGATTCTTGGGTATGTACGGCATGGTTGAGTAAGTAAATGTCTAAATCCCCATCCAAATCATAATCCAAGAAAGCTGCAGAAGAGCTGTAAGAATCAAAATCAAGGCCATATTTCTCAGCACTTTCAACAAAGGTGGCGTCACCATTATTGATGTATAGTTCGTTATATCCGTTAAACCCGTTAATACCGACCACCGCGCAAACGTAAATATCCAAGAGGCCATCCCCGTTTACATCTCCCATGATAGCTCCTGTATTCCAAGTGCTGTTTCCCTCTATTCCGGCATTTTTGGAGATATCCTCAAACTGGAAATTGCCCTTATTTAGATACAGTTTGTTCTTTACTTGGTTTCCTGAAAAGAAAATATCAACAAGGCCATCATTGTTAACATCCCCAACGGCAACTCCACCACCATTGTAAAAATAGAGATAGTCCAGAATGTTGAGTTGGTTGCTTTCCTGTAATGTATTGGCAAATGTTACTCCAGTTTCCGAGGAAGAAGGATTCATAAAAAGGCTTCCTTCTTTAGTACCGCAACCGAAACATAAAAAAAGTAAAACAACGCTTGTCCAAAATCTCATAATCACTTCTAATTACTGTTCTTTTTTGATAAAAATACCGGCGCAGCGTTATTCATCCCTATGATGTAATGTGGTTCTGACCCAATCAAGATTTTGGCAATACTTCTAGCGGGCCCGGAAACCCTAATTTTCCAATCTTTGGGGTTTTGAAAATTTTTGGTCTTATCAAGATTCAAAAATAAACCATGAGAAGCATCCATCCTACCTAGCTGAGTACTAATTTCATAATTGTTCCCAACGGCCAAAATATCTTTATGACCGTCTGCATCAAAATCTTCAATCCAGATAGTATTTATGGTGGATACCTGTGCTTCAAAGGGCAAGGGCTTTGTAGTAAAATTGAAATCGCCCTCATTCATAAAATGACAACTTGCCAGCTCATACACCTTTTTCTTGTAGGCCTTGTCCAGTTTTTCTTGGCCAAAAAGAGAACCCACATTTTGATCGGCAAAAACGGAATAAGAAAGGAATCTTTTGTTTAGCCCTGGCATTTGCTTGGTAAGCTCATCTTTAGAGGCAAACGGGGTTTCTTGCCCATTGTAAAAATAAGTTACCAACGGTTCTATGGAACCGTTGTCATCAAAATCCTTGCTATACAGGGTTAGGGGTTCTTCCAACGAGGCATTAAACTTGCTGTTCAAACCCCAATTGCCAGCCACGATATCAATATCACCGTCTTGATCAAAATCTGCGGCTTTTACGGCGTTCCACCACCCATGGGTATTTTTTAGACTTGGATGTTGTAGAAGTTTTAGGGTTTTTCCATTATTGAGGAATATGGAGATGGGCATCCAATGGCCTACCGCAATGAGGTCTTTAAAACCATTTCCATCAAGGTCTACGGCTATAATATCTTTAATATTGCCCAATGTTCTCAATTCTGGGGCTATGCTTTTGGTCTTATCTTTAAAATTACCCTGCCCATCATTTTCAAATACATATTGTGTGGGGGATTTACCAAAGGCCCAAGGAACTTGATCTGCAGTGATAACAATATCCATATCGGTATCATTATCATAATCGACGGAAATAACCTTTGAGGCATTAATGGAGTAGTTTTTAAACTGAAGGGAATCCTTTACAAAACGACCATTACGGTTTCGGTAGAATCTAGGCCATAATTTTTTTGAGGATTTAAACTCATTGCCCCCACTAACGACCAGCAGATCCAGATAGCCGTCATTATCGGCATCAAAAAAAGTACTTGAGGTATCTTCATTAAAAGCATCTTGCCCAAAAAGGGATTCTTGTGACGCTATAAATTGACCAGATGCATTTTGCAGAAATAAAGCGGATGCTTGTGTTTTTGCGCCATTAATAAAAATGTCTTCACGGCCATCCAAGTCTACATCAGCAACCGAAACATCCGGCCCCTCATTAGTGCTGGCGAAAGGAACCAATGGGTCCCTATTGAACTCGACCGTATTTTTTTCCCGATGAATAAAATCAAGGGTTGTTGCGCTTTTTTTCAAGTCCAGAAAATCTCTGGTATCCTTTTCCATTGATTCTAGTTTCTTGGCATGGGCTTTTTTTAGTGTAATAATGCCCTGGGCATCAATATTGAAAAGTTTTTGTGTATGCCCTGTAGGCCAGTGTACCGTAAGGGAATCGATAATGGAATCCTTTCCTATACCTAAATGTATCCTATTAGGAATAGCCGATAAATAAGCGCGTGACGGAAAGTTCTCTACAGTAATCTTTTTTTTCTTCATATAGGCATAAACCTTTACGCCTATACCAAAAGAATTTTCTTCCCCTCCTTTAAACGTTATTTGAACGGAATTAGCGTTCTGGTTTTTTTCTGATTGATTTCTAAGTAAGAAAGCTTCTTCATCCACATTGTTGACCACAATGTCCAAATCCCCGTCATTATCCAAATCTGCATATACACAACCATTACTAAAAGACGCTTCTTTGGAATGCCATTCTTCCGTTACATCTGCAAAGGATAAACCGTTCTCATTTTTAAAAAAGTAATTGGCAACCTTCTT
Organism: uncultured Croceitalea sp.; assembly: GCA_937959125.1. Lineage (GTDB taxonomy): Bacteria > Bacteroidota > Bacteroidia > Flavobacteriales > Flavobacteriaceae > Croceitalea. The sequence continues at coordinate 11,101 of CALGQU010000083.1, read as the reverse complement.
TTCCGGTATCTCATTGATAAATGCCATTTCCTTTTCCGTCATACCCTTTGCGATTCTCTTTTGAATGTTGTCATTGGCAATAAAATTGATGAAATCCATGTCGTTGGTAGCACCCTTAATACCGTTGGAAACAAATAGATCTTTATAGCCGTCGTTATCAAAATCTGCAAGAAGCGCACCCCAAGACCATTCGGTTGCCGGAATATTGCTTAGTTCCGCAACTTCACTGAATTGATTCTCTCCTAAGTTCAGATGCAAAGTATTTTGCATGTATTGGGGAGCATACCCATTCTTAAGATATTGTTGGTAAGTGGAATAGGGATACTCCAAACCTGAAGTTTTGTAAGTTTTTAGATCCTCTGGCAGCATATCCAAAGAGATGATATCCGTTAAGCCATCATTGTTGATATCTGCAATGTCATTGCCCATTGAAAAATGGGATGTATGACCAAGTCTTAAAGGGTCTGCGGAAATCAATTCTTTAAACGTGCCATCCTGTTGGTTGATATAGAGGTAGTCATTTTCGAAAAAGTCGTTTCCAATGTAAATGTCGGGATAACCATCATTGTTCAAATCACTAATGGCTAGGCCTAATCCATACCCAATATCGCCTTGAAAAACACCGGATTTAGAGGATACATCTTCAAACTGGCCAGCGTTATTCCTAAACAACCTATCCCCTGCTTTTGGATCAAAATCGGCACGCCTGTTTCCTTTTCCATAGGTTCTGTTGGGGTGGAGGGAGTGGTTTAAAAGGTACATATCCAAATCCCCGTCCAGATCGTAATCAAAAAAAGTAGCTTTGGTAGAATACCCTGAAAAATCCAATCCATACGCCGCCGCTTCTTCTTTAAAAAAAGGAATTCCAGAGGCATTGATCCCTTGATTTATATAAAATAGATTTTTTCCTTTTAGATTTCCCCCATCATTTACCTTACAAATATAGATATCCAGTAAGCCATCATTATTGATATCTACATGGGTAACCCCAGTGGTCCAACCATTTGCATTGGAAATATTGGAATTCTCGGTAATGTCTTGAAATACGAAATCGCCTTTATTAAGATAGAGTTTGTCCTCTTGTTGATTTGAGGTAAAATAAAGGTCGATCAAACCATCGTTGTTATAATCGCCAGCAGCTATGCCTGCACCATTATAGTAATAGAGATAATTAAGAATATTAAGTTCTGGAGCTGAAACTAACTTATTGCTAAAGGTAATATTGGTTTTTGAAGAAGGTACTCTTACAAATAGACTGTCCGTGCTAGTATTGCATGCACCGAGTAGCATTAGAAATAACCCAATAAAACAAACCCTCATTTTCATAGAAACAAATGACAAAATACTATAATTTAAAGCATAGTTCTTTGGTTTATCTGTTATAATTTATGTTAAGACACTTTATAAAAACAGATCCAATCTAGAAATGCCAATAATTCTTCACTAGATGATTGTTTGATCCTATGTTGTTGTGCTTTAATGGAAGATGATATGCAGTGCTATCAAGGACACGATCATCCCTATGCCAGCTTTCGCTAAGTTTGGAGATGCCGGTTCCGCTTTTAATTTATCTTTTATAAAGCCTGTTCCAGAACCAAACCAGATAATTGCAAAACCAATTAGAATAACCCACATTGCCCTAACAAAGTAATTCATCTCCGGAAAGAAATGCAAAAAGAAAAATTGTAAAGGTATTGTAGCTACAAACCCTAAAAGTGCAATCTTATGTTTGGGGAACGCCAGGAATGCGGCAGCGCAAATCAACACTACAATACCACAATTAATAAAATATCTAAGTTGGTTCAACGTGTGCGTGAATGCCGCGCCGGGGTCTTCAAACTTTAAATACAGTAATACTACACCTATAAGTACACCAGAAATAAAAGAAATTAGGATGGCTTTTTTTCCAGAACTAACCACTTGTTGATCTGTTGCATCCTTTTTTACGTAGACTTTATAAATATCAATAGACCACAAAGTTGCTATCGAATTAAAAGTAGAATCAACGGTACTCATTAATGATGCAAAAAGGGCGCATAAAATCAATCCTTTTATTCCTACAGGGAGGTAAGTATTCACTAAATATGGAAATGCGGAATCAGGTTCTGGCAATCCATTATCTCCTAAAATACCTACCAAAGCAATACCTGGCAGGATAATAATAGCGGCCATAAAATATTTCATTATTCCACCTACCATCAATCCTATTTGTACGTCTTTTAAACTTCGTGCCGCCAAGGATCTTTGAACTACAGATTGGTTTGCACACCAATAATTTATATTCAACAAAAAGGCACCAAAAATATGTATCCATGGTATGGTATCATGATCAGCAGGAAGATGTAAATGCATTAAATCCCCTGTTTTTGTATAAAGCTGGGACCATCCCCCAAGATGATGTATGGCAACCAACATTACAACAATACCACCGGTTAATAATATGGCAAATTGGATAACATCTGTTCTAACAACGGCCGCTAGTCCACCAAAATAGGTGTAGGTTGCGGAAAATAGCCCCAGAAAAACAATTAAAATTGTTATGCGGATTAACCTATCTTGATGTATAAAGCTTAAGTAATCCCCAAAAACCAGATCAACGGAATACGCACCCCAAAATAGGGCCGCACCCAAGGTAATTGTTGAGAACAATAGGATATTTGACCCAGAATATAGAACAGCTATTGTACTGCCAAGCCTTGTTTTAATGAATTGGGTAATTGTTATTACCCGTTCCCTAAAATACATTGGCACGAATATAAAGGCCGCCAATAAAAGGCCTTGAATGGCATTGATTTCAAAATTAGCTTGTGCCAAGCCATATAAATATGCTGATCCCATGAAGCCCAAGAATTGATACCCTTGAACATTGGTGGCAATGGTTGAGAATGCAATTGAAGGCCATTTAAGATTTCTTCCACTTAAAAAATATTCTTCCGTTGTTGCATCTTTTGAAGTTCTACCAGTAATAGCGGTAACGAATACAATCACAAAATAGGCACACACAATCAGCAAGTCAATCATCGAAAAATGGTTTGAAAGGGTTGGTTCAACATTTTAAATATAAGGTTTTGTTGTTAAAAAACACGTTTAAACGCGAAGGCCGGCTCCTAATGGAGACATGGGTTCTGTCTCATTTACCTTTCCTTGCGCCACAGGCATGGAAAAGGTTTTGAGTTTTGGCATAACGAGTTTTGCAAAACGTTCGCACTCTTCTTTATGGGGGTATCCAGAAAAAATAAACGAACGGATCCCCATATCCATATAGCGGTTTAGTTTAGCGACAATTTGATCGGGATTCCCTACCAATGCCGCTCCACAACCTGATCGGCCTTTTCCGATACCTGTCCAAAGGTTGTCCTCTACATAGCCATCGTCTTTCGATATTTCCCGCATTTTAGCCTGTCTACTAACGCCATAGGATTTTGCATCCAACGCCCGCTCACGCATTTCAATACCTTGTTCAACACCCAATTTGGAGATGATACTGTCTGCATAGGCCCTGGCTTCATCCTCAGTTTCACGCACCACTACATGTACCCTAAGCCCAAAATCTACTTTACGGTTGTAAGTAGCCGCCTTTGCACTCATGTTTTCCATTAAGGTTTGTAAATTTTCTTCAGTCTCTGGCCACATAAGATAAACATCACAGTGTTCTGCACATAAATCGACTGCTGGTGGTGAATAGCCCCCAAAGTATAAGAGAGGGCCGTCTTTTTGGTATGATTTAATCGGAAGGGACGGCAGTTTCATTTTGTAAAACTGACCATCGTAATCAATTTCATCTTGGGTCCAAGCCTGTTTTAATATTTCTATGACTTCCCTTGATCTTTGATATCTATCTGCGGATGACATATCCTCCCCCGGAAGATTGGATGATATGATATTTACGGTAAACCTTCCTTTTAAGATATGATCAATGGTAGCGAGGGTTCTTCCCAGCATTGGGGGATGTATTTCTCCGCACCGCACCGCTGCAAGCAAATTAATCTGCTCCGTCATAGGGGCTACGGCCGCCGCAAAGGGGAGGGTGTCCTGGCCAACCTGATAGGAAGAGGGACACAGAATATTGCGGTATCCATTTTTATCGGCGGTCAAAAGTATTTCCGAAGCATTGTCAAAAGTACTTTTATACTTCATGTCGCGTTCGCCAAGGTAGCGATCATCACCATTGCAAATAGGGGCAAACCATGAAACTTCTGCACCTTCTAAATGTGGGGAACGGATTTGAATTTTATCGTTTTTCATGTCTTTATTAAGCTAATAATCAATAATAATACTAATGTAAACGTTTTCATTTTGGAAATTACTAATTTTGTTCTTTATTTTCTAATTTTCACAAGGCTTAAACAGATATCCATGATCACAGTCATTTCTGGATCCAACAGAAAAAACAACAAAACCCTATTTTTTGCAAAACATGCATATCATCAGTTAAAATCCCTAGCAACGGAAGAGGTTTCATTTTTAGACCTTTCAGATTTGGATGGGGGCATTATAAGTGAAAATATGTACAAGGACGAGGGGCAGCCCAACATGGTAAAAACCATTCAAGACACTTACTTTATTCCGGCGTCTAAATTTTGGTTCTTTGTTCCAGAATACAATGGTAGTTATCCGGGTATTGTAAAATTGTTGTTGGATGCCATGTCCGTAAGGGAATTAAAAGGAAGTTTCTCGGAGAAAAAAGCATGTATCACCGGTATTGCATCCGGTCGTGCGGGTAATTTAAGGGGCATGGATCATCTTGCCGATGTTTTAAACCATTTGGGTATTTATGTGCACCCAGATAAGAACCCTATATCTTCAATTTTTAAGTTACTGGATCCAGTGGATAATTCCGTAGCTACAGCCGGGGCAGAGGTCCTTGAAAAACAAATGGAACAGCTGCTTAAATTTTAACTGGATATCACCTTAGAGGATTCCCGTATAAGTAACTTTGGCGAAAGCACCTCTTTAAAACTAGTTGGCTGTTTCTCATCCAAACTTTGCAAAATGGTCTTTGCCGCTACCATTCCCATGTCCTCTGCACGTTGGTCAATGGTGCTTATAGGGGGTTGGACCAAAGTACTTATACTTAAATTTCCAAAACCAACAAGCCGAATATCCCTTGGAATTTTATATCCTAATGATTTTATGATATTCAACACATAGATACAATCTTCATCTCCATTGACAAATATGGAATCGACATTGTTTTTCTGAATGTGATCTTTTAATATTTGAGTGTCTTGGGCACTATTTTTCTTAAGTTCCAATACATGATTTTCAGCATAACTCTTTTGATAACGTTCCATAGCGGCTTGAAACCCTCTTTTTCTATCCTTGTATAAAGAAAGGTTTAAATCACCCGCAATATGAATAAGGTGATTGCCACCTTGTTGTATTAAATGTTCCGTAGCCATAAAAGCACCGTAATAATCGTCAAAAACAACTTCTTTAATATTGTCGATTTGTGGCTTTCTATCAAAGAAGACGATAGGAATTTTTTCTTGCTTTAATTTATCCAAAAAAGAGAAGTCGTTAGATTCTTTGGAGATCGAAACAAGAATGCCGTCAACATTGAGTTTTACAAATGATTGGATGGCATGCCGTTCTTTTTTCTTGGACTCATGGGATTGCGCAATAATGATGCTATATCCATTCTTGCCCACATATTGTTCTATCCCATTAATGATACTACTAAAAAAAGGATTGTTGATTTCGGGAACGATTATACCAATAATCTTGCTTTTACCACTTCTTAAAGCCGCAGCCGTTAAGTTGGGCTGGTAATCTAACGCTTGGGCGGCGTTTAAAACAATGCTTTTGGTCTTTTCGGATACAAGGGTGCTATTGTTCAAAACCCTGGATATGGTCGCCAATGAAAGCCCGGTTTTTTTTGCAATGTCCTTAATCCCTGACAACGTAGTTTATTATGGTGTTCTATTATACATAGTTTAGAATAAACAGCATAGAGCTTATGGCTAGCAATAACCATGTGATTACACCAACTATGAGGATGTTAAACCCTAATTTTTTTAATTCCTTGATGTTGATTTGTAAACCGATGAGATATAAAGTGAAAATCAACAATTTTCTGGCACCCCAAACAATATACTCTTTAAAGGTTTCAAAAATAGGAAAATAAGAAACCAACAACATTGCCCCTAAGAAACCTAATATGAACCATGGAAACCTAAATTTCTCTTTTGTATTTGATCCAAATGAAATAATGAGGACCAGAGGAATAATCCACAAGGTCCTCACTAATTTTGTAGTAGTGGCAATGGTCAAAGACTGCTCGCCATAAATCTCAGCAGCACCAACTACGGAACTGGTGTCATGGATGGCAATTGCGGACCAGAGCCCAAATTGCTCTTGCGAAAGTTCAAAGTAGTGTCCTAATGTTGGAAAAATAAATAGGGCCAGAGCATTTAACAAAAATACAATGGCCAAGGAAATTGAAGTTTGATTGGAATTCGCTTTGAGGCTTGGGCTAACCGCTGCTATGGCACTACCCCCACATATTGCCGTACCGGAGGCCACTAAAATAGTGGTTATCCTGTCTGCTTTAAGTACTCTTGCCAGGACAAACGCAACAATAAAAACAAATATGATGGTAATTAGGGTCACAAAAAAGCTATTAGATCCTATTTCTATGGCTTCCATAATATGGATTCCAAAACCCAAACCCACCACGGCGAGTTGTAATAAGGTTTTTTGTGCATTTCTACTTTGTTCTACAAAATCAAAATTGGCAAGTTTGAATATTCCTCCTGCCATACCGATAGCTAGAGCAATGGATGGTGAGATGTAACCGAACAATGTGCCCAAAAGCACCAAGGCAGAAATTCCGTAAGTCGCAGGTTTAGAAATCATAAGGATACCCTACAAATATAATGTAAACGTTTACATTATGTTCATTTAGGAGTTAAGAATAATAATGCCTTGCCTAAAATAGGTTAGTCGTTGGCGGCGTAAACCTTGGGAGTGTCCCCATTTCTGCCTACAATAAAGTAAGTAATACCGTTTTTGTCCGTAAAAGGTAAGATTTGTTTGACCTCCCCTTTTACAAAGAAACCTGTTTTCTCGTAAGGAGACCATTCAAATCCGTCATCTTTCTGTAGTAGAACCCCACCATTTAGCGCATCTAAGCGGGCAAATTGGGGTTTAAAATCATAGTTGTTTCCTCCTAAGAGAATATCGGTTTTTCCATCCTTGTTCACGTCTGTACATGCTATGGCACAAAGGCATGAAAGCTGTACTTCTTTTGGTAGTGGTATAATTTCAAAATCGCCATTGCCATTATTGATAGCGATAACGCTTTGGGAAGTATTGACCTTTTTGATTATGGTATTTTCCATAATATCAGGGGAGAAAAGATCATGTATGGTTTTTTTTGCATAATCCGAAAACTTCAGATTTTGTTTTTTTAGGGATACCAATTGATCGGTTAACTCTCTTTTTAAAGGAACGGGAACATCTTGGCCATTAATGGACCGCGTAACAATTTGTTCAATGGTTCCATTGTCATCAAAGTCATTGATATATAACTTTGCCTCGTTTTCTTTGTTGGCATCATAAAGTATGTTTGAACCACGATTGCCCAGTATTAAGTCCACATCCCCATCATTATCAATGTCTTCTGCTTGAACTGTATTCCACCATCCGTATAAACTATCCAAACTGGTTTCCTTTGGACTTAGTCGTCTTCCGTTATTTTTGAAGACCTTGGGGCTTGCCCAATCACCAACGGTGATGAGGTCTTTTTTGGAATCCCCATCAACATCTGCCCAAATGGCATCAGTAAGCATTCCGCTGTCTTTTAAAGCGTAAGCCCTATTCTCCGTAGCATCAATGAAATTTCCCTCTCCATCATTTTCTAAGAAGAGATGACTGGGATTTACCCCATAGATTCCCGGTACACTTCTACTGCTTATGACAACATCGATATCCCCATCATTATCAAAATCATAGGGAGCGATCTTTGAGGTATTATTTTTTGTGCTTGGTATATTGCTTGTGCTACGGGCAAATTCCCCTTTTCCATTATTAAGGTACAATCTATTGGCATAGTTTTTTACTTGGTCAACGGTATTGCCGCCAGAACCAACCAAGAGATCCAAATCTCCATCATTGTCCGCATCAAAAAATGCGGCAGCGGTATCCTCCAACAACCTATCGTCCCTAAACACGTCTGGGGTTTTGATGGGCTGTAATTTTCCGTTGCCTTGATGTGAGTAGATTTTGGCAATGGCTCCTTTGGCACCTCCAATGTAAATATCTTGATTTCCGTCGCCATTTATATCGCCTACAGCCATGGCAGGGCCCTCCTGTGATAGCATTTGGGTAATTAGCCCTTCATAATTGAAATCTACATGCTTATCCTCTCTATAAGCAGCGAGGTCACTTTTGATTTCCTTGAACAGTTGCTTTTGTGCAGTTTTTGGGTAGTTAAAGGTTGTAAGTGCTTCCTGCTGTTTTAGTAGTATCATAGTATTTGGTTCCGGAGAGGGCATACCCTGTACCTTGTTATTGGGCCAGATTACCCGTAAAGAGTCTATTTCTTTAAACGTTCCAAGTCCGATGGTCATCGTATAGTCCACGGAGGATTGGAAGCCTCTTGAGGGAACCAGTTCGTTCCTTAACACTTGGTCGTCTATAAAAACCTCAACGATACTGCCGATGCCAAAAGTATTGGGAGCATCACCTTGTAGTTTGACTTTTAGATAATTATTGGAATTCTTATCGGAATTGTTTTGATAAACGAAAAGCGGTTGATTCACATTATTAATGACCAAATCCAAATCCCCATCATTATCTAGATCCCCATAGGCTGCCCCGTTGGAAAAACTAGGTTCGCCAAATCCCCATTCCTCAGATGTATCAGTAAAGCGTAATTCCCCATCATTTTTAAACGCATAATTGGGTATAGGCGTGGAGGGCATGGCGTCAATAACTTCCTGTTTTTGGTCTTTACTACCATAAACTGCAGTTTGCTGTCTGGTTACGTCTTCAAAAAAATCAATAAAATCTTGGTTGGTAAGGTCATGATAGATGCCATTGCACACAAAAATATCCCGGTAGCCATCATTATCCATATCAAAAAGTAAGGCACCCCAACTCCAGTCCGTACTTGAAACGCCGCTGTAATTGGCAATCTCGGAAAAGGAATTTCCTTGATTTAACTGTAGGGAGTTTTGCATGTATTGATGGTAATAACCGTTTCTGAGTTTTAGTTGGTAGGTGTCGTAGGGTTCAAAGTTGGTGGTGTTCTTTAAACGGTCATCCCCTTGCGGAAGCATATCAGTTACAAAAATATCCGACTTGCCATCATTGTTAATATCAGCCATATCCGCTCCCATGGAAAAAAGGCTTAGATGTGCTGCCCAGTTTTTAATATCCTCCGTAAACGTTCCGTCTTGGTTGTTGATGTAAAGGTAGTCGTGCTCAAAAAAGTCATTGGAGATATAAATATCCGGATAAAGGTCATTGTTAACATCGCCCACGGTAACTCCTAGACCAAAGCCTATTAGACTGCCAAAAATATTTGCTTTCTCACTCACATCATTAAAAGTGCCATTATCATTTCGTAATAGTTTGTCCCCGCCACCTTTAAGCTCGTCGGCTATGTCCCAATCTTCCGCTCTCAAATCACGTTTATTCTCATAGCCTAGGCTGGCAACAGGTATAAAACTGTTGTTAAGAAGGTAAACATCCAAATCGCCGTCTTTATCGTAATCAAAAAACGCTGCATGGGTGGTAAAACCACTGTCAGCTAAGTTGTATGCTTCAGCACTTTCCGTAAAGGTAAGATCGCCATTATTGATAAAAAGTTCATTTTTCTGGTCATCCCCTTTTATATAACCGGCATTGCATACATAAATATCCAAAAGACCGTCTGCATTGATATCGACCAATACTACTCCGGTGGACCAAGCCTTATTGCCCTCAACACCTGCGGCTTGGGTGATGTCCTCAAAAGTAAAATTCCCTTTATTGAGATATAGTTTGTTCTCGCCACGGTTGGAGGTAAGATAGATGTCCGGGAAATCATCGTTATTAATGTCCCCGATGGCTACACCACCGCCATTGTAAAAGTTGCGATAGAAAAAAATATTAAAATCTTCTTCGTTTTCAATAGTGTTACTAAAATCAATGCCCGTTTTAGCGGGTTTCAATTTTGTGAACAAGGAAGATTCCTGAGTTGGATTATTGGTTGGGTCATCTATTTTGGATGTACACCCGTACGCAAAACCTACAAGTACGATTAAGCAAAAAAAATATCTGAACACTATTAGGCTTTTTTGAAGTTGATCTTAGATACGAACCAGAATTAATTACTTAAAATAGAAAGCTAAACTACTCAATTTTAGAGGAATTGGAGGAAGACATAAGTTAAAATACTATCCGAAAAAGTGCTTAGGAAGCTATTGATTATAATTAAAAAAAGGGCTTATATTTTAATATAAGCCCTTTAGTATTGCTATTGAAAAATATACTAGTATCCTTCGTTTTGTGTTAAGTTAGGATTGGTAGCAAGAGCATCCGCTGGTATAGGGAACTTTCTTCTAAATTCATCCTGAACGTTCTTAAGCTCCCAAGTGTCGGCAAAAGTACCGAAACGAACTTGATCCTGTCTTCTCCAGTTTTCTGCATTCAATTCCCGCATTCTTATATCTAACATGTCCTCTAAAGCTACAGAGCCTAGTGGAGCGGCTCCAGCTCTTATTCTTACAGAATTGACATCAGCCAAAGCAGCGGGACCACCGGAACCTCCTCTTAAAGTCGCTTCAGCTCTCATTAGTAGAGCATCTGCTAATCTAAAGAATACGGCATCGTTGGTTGGTGTTGGGAAGCCATTATCCCCTCTTTGAGGATACTTCACTACACGAAGCCCGTTACGTTCGTTGTTAACCTCTAAACTTTGAAGCAATTCATCCTCATAAATCAACAAATTTCCTTGTCTATCAAAAAGGTTCGCCCCAGAACCATCCAATTGTTGGCCTCTTAAATACCCTGTACTTACACCATTAAAATTTTCACCGGAAAGTCCAATTCTAGCGTCGTCAGCTGGGTCATTTGTTCCAAACAATCGGAAATTCTCAGTCAACGTAACAAA
>CALGQU010000082.1 GCA_937959125.1 uncultured Croceitalea sp. | reverse complement strand
TTATCCCCTGCGGAAATCAATATTGCAGCATCCATTGGCAAAGCAAAATTAAAGGTGCAGGAACTTCCTAAAATGGTTATTTTTTCTACTGGGGACGAGCTTGTTGCGGTTAACGAAACCCCAAAGCAACACCAAATCCGGCGTTCCAATGTTTATGGCATCCAAGCTACCTTAAAAGAATGGGGAATCTACGCAGATCTCCAACATTTGCCAGATGACAAAGCGCTTATGCTCAACGAAATATCAAAAGCGTTGAGAACGTATGAGGTCTTTGTTTTTACCGGAGGTGTTTCCAAAGGTAAGTTCGATTACTTGCCCGAGGTCCTTGAGGAGCTGACCATCACCAAGCATTTTCATAAAATCCAGCAACGTCCGGGCAAACCTTTCTGGTTTGGCACGAATGCGGAGGGAAAGAAAGTGTTCGCGTTGCCCGGTAATCCGGTTTCTTCTTTTGTATGCGTTTATATGTATTTGCGGTTTTGGCTACAAAAATCGCTAGGTGCCGTGCCTAATGTACAGTATGTTAAGCTTAAAAGCGATATTAGCTTTAAACCCGACCTTGTCTATTTTTTAGAAGCCAGATTGGAAAGCATGCCCGATGGTACTTTGGTGGCCGAAGGAATTAAGGGCAATGGTTCCGGAGATTTTGCAAACCTTGTTAAAACCGATGGTTTTTTGATATTACCACAAAAAAAACAACTTTTTTTTGCGAATGAGACGTATCCTTTTGTACCTTATCGGACAAATTGGTAATTATTCCAAATGGAAGTTCTTAACAAAGGGTGTTGTAAGACCAAAACAAACACAACAAAAAAAATAGCGGCCGCCAACGGTTCCATGTCCTTTGTTTCCACCCTTTTATTGATATTGATTCCAAAATGTCCGCTCTGCTTAACGGCCTATATGAGTGCTATTGTGCTTTTCTTTGATGTTAAATATGAAACCTTGGTTCCCATACTGCATAATACTAAACCGGTGATGGGTATGTTGATCATTTTAATGATCTTGCTGAACAGAAAGGACAAAAGAACCGTAATTTCCCTGGGCATAGCGGGTACTGGACTATGCTTGATCGTGCTTAAAACCTACTACACTATCATTCTTGTTCCGGACTGGATGGTATATACCGCATTTATCTTCGCCATTTGGTACAATGGCAATTTCCAATATTTTGTAAGATTCTTGAAGAGTAAAAGAAAATTAAGGGTATCCCGCTACCATTGATATTGGAGCCCGTTTACCAGAAGTACCCGTACCCCAACGATACCCACTAAAATTGCCGTTACTATGCGTATACCCCTACCTTTCAATAGATTAAGGCTTAAACGCACCCCTATTTGTCCCCCTAGGAACACTGCAGCTATCAACCCTAGTGTTTCCATACCGTACAGCTGAAACGTCCCTTTGGTAACGAGGCCCGCTATTCCCGAAACAGAATTCACTAAGATGAAAAAGCTTGCCAAGGCCGCTATTTTAATCGATTTGTCCCATTGGATATGGTTCAGTATCGGAGCTAAAAAGATACCTCCCCCTATCCCTACCAAACCTGATAAAAATCCTATTCCCGCACCTAAGAGATAGGTAAGGTATTTAGGGTACTTCTTGTCGTTTTCCCCTGTTCCTTGTATGCCTATCGTTTGATATACCAAAACACTTGCAGAGATTATCAATGTAACTCCTAGGACAATAAAAAAAGTGTCTTCAGACAATCGAAATCGAGCTCCAATAAACGCAAAAGGGATACTGGTTCCTATAAAGGGTACAAACTTTTTGAAATCCAAATGACCTTGCCGCAAGTACAAATAGCTACTGCCACTTACTACGACCAAATTGCAGACCAAAGCGGTACTCCTAATCGTATAAAAATTTAAGAAAACCAATGCTAAAATGGCCAAATAACTGGATCCACCACCAAACCCTACCGAGGAATACAACATGGCAATTATAAAAAACCCTAGGGTTAGCAATACAAGCTCCGTTATGGTCAAGAACATAGAGCCAAATACTGGTTTAAGCCTCCGGTTATAGAGAACAAGGAACTTTCCGGTTGTTTACCCCTAAGCTGTTCCAATGCCTGCTGGCTGCGTTTACCAGATTGGCAAAGCAAATATACGGGTAAGGAGAAATCGATCTTATATAGTTCATCACCCAAATCCTTTACGGGAATATGTAGTGTATTTTTTAGGTGGTGCGCATTGTATTCTTCCAGTGTACGGACATCCACGATCTGGGCGTTGGTAGCAAGAAGATAATCCAGCATACTCGCAGGAACTACTGGAACCGTATCACAACCAGGCACCCCATACTCATCTTGCAATGCGCCGATGTTCAAGTTCTCCTGCACAAGCGTAAAATGGATTTTTTGGTATGCTTGGTTAAGTCCGTCAAAGAGCAACAGTTTTCCCGATAGTACGGAACCGACATTGGCCAATACCTTTACGGTCTCCAGCGCCTGTAAATTTCCGATGATGCCCGGTACAATCCCTAGAACCCCATTCTCATTACAATCCGGAACTTCATTCGCTTTGGGCATGGTGGGAAACAGACAACGATAGGTAGGGCCACCTTCATGGTTAAAAACGCTTACTTGGCCCTCAAAACCATGCAAAGCCCCATAGACCAATGGTTTGTTAAGCAATACGCAGGCATCGTTAATCAAGTAACGGGTCGGAAAATTATCCGAAGCATCAACCACCACATCATAGTCGGCTATAATCCCTAAAGCATTATCCTTATTTAAAAAGGTGGGGTATAGGTTGATTTTGGTACTTGGGTTTTGCTGTTCCAATCTACGTTTGGCGGTATGTACTTTAAGGCTACCAATATCCTTATTCCCATACAGCACCTGCCGATGTAAATTGGTAAGTGCTACTGTATCGTTATCCACAATACCTAAGGTCCCCACACCCATGGCGTTGAGGTAGGTCAATACCGGAACTCCCAAGCCACCTGCTCCAACGACCAAAACTTTTCCTTGTGCCAACTTTTGTTGGCCTTTCCATCCAAAACCGTCTAAGGTTGTTTGTCGTATGTAGCGTTGTTGAGTCAAAATATCTAGCTGCTTAACAGTGCCATGGCCGCATGGTATTCCTCCATGGAATTTGCATTGAGTAGCACCTTCTCATTTTTAGGGTAGACCAATTTGGTATCGTGGTTGATTAAGAATTTTCTGGGGCAGGTGCTTGAACCTTCTTCTAAGTACGATTTGGAAGCTGCAAATGCATGTGGCTCCCATATGGCACATAAGGGTTCTGGTAAAGGGTTGTTCTTTAAAGCAAAAGCTGTTGCGTCTTTAGTACTGTCCCTTTGGCCGATAAGTTCTTTCAAAGCATCAATATCCATAAGGGGTAGGTCGCATGCCAGTACCAACCAAGCAGCATCAGGATAAGCCTCATGGGCTGATAACAATCCATTATAAGGCCCTTTAAACTTATTTAAATCCGTAATGGTGGAAATCCTTTCCTGAAGGAGTGCTTTTTGTTCTTCCTTAAGACTAACGAACGCTTTTTCACAAAGCCCCTCCAACAAATGATACAAATACTCTTGCTGGGGCATCCCATGGTAGGCAATAGCGGCCTTGTCCGTACCCATACGGGTACTTTTTCCTCCAGAAAGTACCAAACCAAATAACTTGGGAACTTTTGTATGCATCATAATATAAGGGTTTGTATCTTTTGAACAACAACTACCTAATGGAAAGGTACTATAAATTTGGCATACCCCCAACCCATGCCGTAGTGGCCATCTACACCATCAATGTCCTTTTTTTTGATTGATTATCCCCCACTTACGGGTGGAATCAGTGCAATTTCGTCATAAGAATTGATTTCTGCCTCATCCTGGGCGTAATTGTTGTTCACCGCAACGGCCAAAGAGGAAAGCTCGTTCAATTTGGGATAGGTAGTCCCTAAAAACTGACGGAGCTCCTTTACCGTCTTTGGAAAT
>CALGQU010000081.1 GCA_937959125.1 uncultured Croceitalea sp. | reverse complement strand
ATGTAATTGTAACCAATCCGCATAAAGTATACGGACCTGAATCTAATGATCTAGCATTACAATTACGTAAATATGGATTTGATCAAGTAATTCTTGCCGGTATGTCTGCAAATTTATGTACAGAATCACATATGAGAGATTTAGTTGAGTCTGGGTTTAAAGTTTCCGTGGTTTCCGATGCAACAGCAGGAGCTATTTTACCCGGTATGAATGCTTATGAAGCTGCTTTAGTGAATTTTAAGATGATTGCAAGTCATGTATTTACTACAAAAGAAATTGTAGAGGGAATTAAAAAAGCTGATCTATAATCGTTAACCTTTAAAATTATAATCCGCATTCTGATAATACTTCTAAATGCGGATTTTTATTTATGTAACTAAATTTGTTTGTTTACTTTAAAACAAATATCGCAAATAACCCTATACTTCTTCTTTACTCTTGCCTGGATAGCTGTTCTTTAAATAATAGTCCTTGCAATTATGCATCCCTAAAAGATATTTAACCATCAAGTGGTAAAAGTCAGTAACCATTTAGGTGAACGTTAAAAGTACTGCCCCTACCCTCCAACACCAAGTATGTAGGCAAATAGAAGCCCAAATGAATTCCAGTGAAAAAACAGTGGCATTTTTTGCTATATTGAAGAAGTTCTATGGTGCCACCAATGAAATATTTGCCAAGCCACTTAAAATAACTAGGGAAATGACTAAAAACAAAACGACCGAAACTGAAGTAGATGTCTTTGATTTCATTGAATCCTATGTAGACAATGCCCAAAAGAAAACGGATAGCCAAAAGCTCATAGCATTAATGGGGGAATGGTCCGGTTTTGAACCAAAAATGTGGGGACCAACAATAATAGGTTTTGGAAGCTACCACTATACATATGATAGTGGTCATGAGGGTGATGCCCCCATCTTAGGTTTCTCACCCAGAAAAGCACAATTTTCGCTCTATATCTATTCCAAAACGGACAAGAGTGATGTGCTCTTAAAGGATTTTGGGAAATTTAAAATGGGAAAGGCTTGTATCTATATTAAAAAGCTTGCGGATATAGACATTGCAATTTTGGAACAGCTCTGCAAAGAAACCATCCAATATCTAAAAGAGCATCATACATGTAGCGCTTGTAAAAATTAAATGCCCTGCAAGCAATATGGCTCGCAGCGAACCCAAGATCTTTGCCGAACCCCGTTGCTTAAGGTGCCTTGTTTATTAGCGTCCTATTGTCGTTATCGTAAAGCTAAAAAATATAAGGTAAAATCATTGGATAGTAATGATATGAACATCATTTGAGCACTATTATCAACTTGGTAAAGCTGAAAAGAAATCCTAAAATACCAATAGCATATCGAAGACCGTAGTTATCACAGACTACTGCATAATCTTTTGAACGTACTATCACACTTAAATTACCATGCGAAAAAGCCTAGGAAGACATTTAGAACGGCTGCTAACTACTAGTATCTTAGATTGGAAACCCATTACCGGTGGAGATACGTCAAACGCATATCGCATACAAACGACCAATAAAGCGTATTTCTTAAAAACCGCAACTAGCCCACAAGCCTTGGAGCTATACCAAGCGGAAAAAATAGGGCTACAGCAATTAGCGGCTACCCAAACCATAGCGGTACCAAAGATAATCTCTGTTGAACAGTTTAAGGGCGGAGCTTTTATTCTTATGGAATATATAGATGGTAAGCGACCCAATAGCAAAGATTTTGAACATTTAGGAAGGCAACTGGCACAGTTACACCTGGCTCCGGTCAGTACGGTAAAATTTGGGAACCTAACGGACAATTTTATAGGACCTTTGCCCCAATACAATTCATGGAATTCCGATTGGGCTACTTTTTATGTACTGGAACGTTTGGAACCACAATTAAAACATGCCTTTAAAAACCGTTTGTTGACCAAAGGGGAAATTCCTGAAACGGGGATACTCATGGCCAATTGCAGTTCCCTATTGACGCAGGTATCCCCGTCCCAAGTTCATGGCGATTTCTGGAGCGGAAATTACCTTATCAACAAAACCGGAAAACCCTTTGCCATTGACCCAGCCCCATATTACGGCCATTCCGCGATAGACTTGGCTATGAGCAAGCTTTTTGGAGGGTTTGGGCGTTCTTTTTATGATGCCTATCACGAATTGATTCCCCCATTGGACAACCAAAAAGAACTGGAGGATATATATCAGCTATACTATCTGCTGGTCCATTTAAACCTTTTTGGCATCGCCTATAAAAGTCAGGTTACCCAGCTATTACACCGGTATTTTTAAGCAAAAAAACAATACTGTGCTACCTAATGCTACTTCTACTATATTTGTAAGTACCAATGGGTACTGAACGATTTAAAAAACAACATCCGGATTACGAATGGATTTCCAATCCCCAGATTTTCAATGTAGGGCAGCGACCTCCGCAGGCGTTCCGGCATTCAGACCAAGAAAACAAGCTTTCCTTAAACGGCTTATGGTCCTTTTTTTGGACCGATGACCTTAAAGAATTACCCCAAAACTTTTCAGCCAAAGGTTTTGATTTTTCTAGTTGGAATACCATACCCGTTCCAGCAAATTGGGAAATCAACGGTTATGGAACTCCAATTTATGTAAACGACCGCTATCCTTTTCCCAAGAATCCTCCTGTGGTTCCCAAAAAAAACCCAACGGGCATCTATAAAAAAAAGGTCGCTATTCCAAAAGAATACCACAACAAGCAGGCATTTTTGCAAATAGGAGCTATAAAATCCGCAGCCTATTTTTGGGTAAACGGTGAGTTTTTGGGCTATAACCAAGATAGTAAAACCGAAGTAGTATTTGACATTACCCCATATTTGGATACGGAAATTGAAATTACCATACAAGCCTTTCGCTGGTGCGATGGGAGTTATTTGGAGTGTCAGGATTTTTGGCGTCTAAGCGGTATTGAACGCGAGGTCTGCCTAAAGTTCTATGAAGCCGTACATATTACGGACCATAGCATCAACGCTTCCTTAGATGATAGCTATACCCATGGCCAACTATCCCTTGAAGTTACTGTACAAAACAACAGCCAGGTGCTAGCATCGGGCAAACTGTCGCTACAACTATTGGACGCAAAAGGAAAAAACATATGGAAATCAAACCTTTCCTATGAGTGTGATCCTGGTTCGCATACCATACTTATGCTAAAAGAAACAGTTCCGAACATCAGCGCATGGAATGCGGAAACGCCCAATCTATATACACTTACCCTTTCCCTTGCTTCCAAAGGTGGTACCCTAGATAGCATCCAATCGAAAATAGGATTTCGCAAAGTGGAAATCTTAAAAAACCAGCTTCGTATTAACGGCAAGCCACTCACGTTAAAAGGGGTCAACCGTCATGAACACGACGAGCATAATGGGCATGTGGTCAACAAGGAAAGTATGGTAACGGATATTTTGTTGATGAAGAAATACCATATCAACGCGGTTCGCAATAGCCATTATCCCAATGCTCCGGAATGGTACCAACTGTGCGACCAATATGGTCTTTATGTGGTGGATGAAGCTAATATTGAAAGCCACGGCATGGGTTATGAAGAAGAGAGCTTGGCCAAGGACCCCTTTTGGAAAGCCGCCCATTTGGATCGTGTACAACGCATGTACCACCGCAGTAAAAACCACTGCTCCATTATTATTTGGTCCTTGGGCAATGAGGCCGGGAACGGTATCAATTTTATGGAAGCCTACCAATGGTTAAAGGCACAGGATCCATCACGCCCAGTGCAGTACGAACAAAGCATGGAGGAAGCCAATACCGATATTGTCTGTCCCATGTACCCAACGCCAACCCATGTTGAGGAGTACGCAAAGCAAAGAGGTGACCGACCTTTTATCATGTGCGAGTACTCCCATGCCATGGGCAATAGCAATGGTAACCTCACCGATTATTGGGACTTGATACGAAAATACGATTGCCTACAAGGTGGCTTTATTTGGGACTGGATGGACCAAGGACTGCGTATCCAAAAAAATAACAAAGAGTTTTGGGCTTTTGGTGGTCATTTTGGTCCTAAGGAAACTCCTAGCGATGGAAATTTTTGCATCAACGGGCTTTTATGGCCAAACAGAAAGCCAAAGCCCGCCATGGCAGAGGTCAAGAAACTGTATGCCCCTGTGCAGCTCGCTTTAATGGACAAGGATATTGGACTTGTAAAACTTACCAACGAGTGGTTGTTCACGCACATACAAAATGCGGTTTTGGAATGGACCGTTTCTTCCATTTCGGGGATTTTGGAATCTGGTCGCCTAGCTATTGCCATAGAAGCAAATTCAGAAGAGGAAATTAGGTTGGATTATGATCAGACCAAGAGAAACCAAGAAGAGGATTACTATGTAAAGCTTTCCCTAATTTCCGAATTGGAAAGCGATACCGGTAAAAAGGTGGAAGTTTTGGGAACGGCACAATTTCAGCTTTACAATAAAAGGATAAAGCCTTTGCCAAAGGCCGATGGGATCAACAGAATAGTGCGCAATGCCAAGGGATATACGTTAGGGAATGAAAATACTTTTAATCTTAAGGTCGATGCAGATACTGGACTCATCTCTGGCATGACCGTAAACGGGAATCAACTCCTAGACCAATCCATAAAGCCCATTTTTTGGAGACCTCCAACCGACAATGACTTTGGATGGAATATGCCCGAAATCTGCGCTTTTTGGAGAACGGCAAGTCAGCAATTCAAGCTCATTGCCCTAGAAGAAAAGGCAAATACCCTGATTGCTACTCTTGACTTAGGGAATAATGCGGCACATTGTATTTTGACCTACGAACTTTGTAACGATGGCTTCCTAAAAATTCAGGGAAGCCTACACATCAATACACCCTTGCCATTACTCCCCCGTTTTGGGTTGCATCTAGCATTGAGCGGAAAACTGTCCCAATTGCAGTGGTATGGGCGGGGACCGCACGAAAATTATCTGGACCGTAAGGATGCCGCATATATAGATTGGTACCATGCATCCGTTGCGGAACAATACGTCCCATACATATCACCACAGGAAAATGGGGCCAAACAAGATTGTGAACGGCTACTTTTAAGCGATGCTAGGGAATCCCTAGTAACGCTAACCGGAGATAGGCCTTTTTCTTTTAGTGCACTGCGCTATAGTCCATGGGAATTAAACCGAACAATACGCGATACAAAACATAGTGCAACTTTAGCACCTTCCAACAGTACCCATCTCTGTATAGATTGCGTCCATATGGGGCTTGGCGGTATCGATTCTTGGCTTTCCAAACCTATGGACAACTACCTCTTAAAGGCTGTAAACCATTCATTTAATATCTTTATCAAAACCAACTAACCCGTTACTCATGGAAAGTACCATCTCTACTATCGACATTGCCATTGTCATCGCTTACTTTTTTATTGTTCTCTTTATTGGCCTATGGATTTCCCGTAAGACAAAAACCGGGGAAGACCTTTTTCTCGGTGGACGCACTTTTGGTTGGGGCATTATAGGGCTATCCCTCTTTGCATCCAATATCTCTGGCTCTACCATCGTAGGGTTGGCGGGTGCTGCCTATACTACGGGCATTGTAAATTCCGTATACGAATGGATGTCCGGTTTACCCTTGATTATTGCAGCGCTCATTTTTATCCCCTTGTACCTTAAAAGCCACATTACCACTATCCCAGAATTTTTGCAAATGCGCTTTGATCGCCGTTCGCAGAAATTCTTTTCCATAGTCACCATTTTTAGCACCATAATGATAGAAACGGCCGGAGCCCTTTACGCAGGGAGTTTGGTGCTGCAAACCTTTTTTCCGGATCTCATCATGTGGCAAACTGCTTTGGTATTGGCCGTGATAGCAGGTATTTATACCGCTGGGGGAGGCTTAAAAGCCGTAGTGTATACAGATGCCATACAAGCCGTTATCCTTATTGTCGGCTGCGGAATCATCAGTTGGATTCTCTTTGGGCAGTTGGATTATGATTGGGGCAAAGTGGTTTCCAGTGCCCCGGAAGGTCATTTTTCCGTTGTACAGCCTATTGATGATGAAGGATTACCATGGCCGGGCTTGATTATGGGAGTACCCTTCCTTGGTTTTTGGTACTGGTCTACCAACCAATATATCTTTCAGCGCGTTCTTGGGGCGCGGGACATCAAACAAGCGCGTTGGGGAGTGATCTTTGCGGGATTTTTAAAGATTATCCCTCTTTTCATCATGGTAATCCCAGGAGCAATGGCTATCAGCTTGTTCCCAGATATTGCCAATGGGGATGCCGTATTCCCTACTTTGGTCACCAAAGTATTGCCCGTTGGGCTGGTAGGACTAGTTTTAGCGGGGGTAATTTCAGCCATCATGTCCAGTGTGGATTCTGCCTTAAATTCCTCCTCTACCCTCTTGGTTATCGATTTTATCAAGCCAAGAAAAAAACAAATCACGGAAAAAGAAGTCGTAAAATATGGACGTATCTCCACCCTGGTTTTTATGGTAATCGCGGCGCTTTGGGCACCGCAAATCCAAAATTTTACCGGGCTATGGGACTACCTCCAGCAGATGTTTTCCATTATTGTTCCTCCAATAGCAGTAATCTTCTTGGTCGGCGTGTTTTACAAAAGAGGCAATGGTGATGGCGCCTTTTGGACCTTGGTTTTAGGGACCTTAGCAGGAATTTTGTTGTTTATATTGGAACAATTTGACCTTTGGCATTTACACTACACCATTAATGTTGGTCTTATGGTTTTGCTCTCCACGGTAATTTTTATTGTCGTAAGTGTACTTACCCCAGCTCCGGATGCAGAAAAGATACAATCGCTTACCTACAAAAAGGAATTTATAAAAGAGGGATTTACCAATGTGCCTTGGTATCAAAACTATATTAACCATATTGTTATCCTGGTCTTGTTGATTACCGGTATTTTGATTTGGTTGTGGTAGCAGCTCGATGGTTTTCGTTAATAAACTATCCTACCTAAATTGTAATGCTTCTAGTAATTTACCAATAAGCATTTGAATGCAAAAACCCATCATTTACCGATGGGTTTCTTTGTTCTAGCAAACAGGGGGATGCTACTAAGACTCGTCCGTAACCGCTACTGTGGGTAATTCTGCGCTATTGCCGCTAACCTGGGCCGCGCATGCAGACCAGTACAACTTTAAAGTCTCCCCTTCTGGCAGGTCCTTAAGTGCTTGTTGTATCTTTTCATTGGAAGCGATCAACTCGGACAACTTGGTAGCTTGATCCACCGTAACCACATTTTGCTTATCTCCTATCGCCCTTCTACCCCATTCCGTTAAGGAGCCTAAATTGTATAGGGTCAAATTGGGGGCAAGCTCACCAGCTTTATATACCGCAGTGGGCACTTCTATTAAAGTATCACCCCTACCGTTATCGTGGTGTAACATAAGTTGGGTGATTTCCTCCTGTGCAATCAAGGCCTCCGCTACATCCGTTTTTAGGGTATACCCTACAGGTGGCAAAAGATAAAAATCTACATTTTCTGGAAGTCTTGTATGTTCCGCACCTCCAGAATAGCTGCCGTGACCTAGCAATACAAGGTCTTTGTTGGTTACTCTTACACTCATAATTATAAATTTTAGAATTAAACAGTTAAGAAAAGGTGTCTATTTGGTTCCAAAATTGACCTATTTGGCATCTTCAGTTTGCAATTCTTTGTCGATTTCTGCTTGAAGATGGCTCATTTCAGTTTGAAGAATGCCCTGATATTTCATCAGCTTACAATATTCTTTGGAATCCAATGATTGCCTACCAAGGGCAGCATCATATTCACCATTAAGTCTGGCAAGAGCATACAGGTTCTGCTGAAGAATTTCTGCATAGGTTGCCTGAACATTGGGCTCTATCTGTGCAAACAGGTAAAGATTGGATACAACGGTTATATTTTTGTTCCCCCAGGCATTTTGGGCATTAACGGTCATTGAATTGGTGGCATAATACACCGCATAGTTGGCGTCGCCAGCTATTATTTGGCTAAATATGACTTGTAGCTCCGTGTTAGTGCTAGAGTTGGTTGCAAAAAGGGCCAAGGTAGACTTTACCACATTACCGACTGCACCAGCAAGTTTCGCGGCTTTCATTTCATCATTTTCCGGATTCAAATAATCTTGGGCCGCAGTAATTACATTATCAACAATACTGTCCAACGCACTTAAACTGTAACTGTCCGAGAACTTGGAATAGGAATTGTTATTACTAAAAAGAACACCCTTACCTATAATACCATTGGTCTGTTCATTAATATATGCAATACCCTTCTTCTGCGTGTTTGCTAACTGAATTTCTGCTTTCTGAATTGCTTTTTCCACCGCTGCTTTTGCTTGCTCGCTGTTGGCAATAGTGTGGCTTAAACTTGGTCCATGTCCCATAATCTTAATTTTTAACATTTTATTAATAAGAATAAAACTACAAATTAGAAATTTGGAAGTGTAAGTTCCTCCCGTTTTTTCGATGAAATGCACTTTGGTCAATTCCTTTATGTGCAAAAAATTAGCCTAATTAAACAGGAGTACGTTGATTCCATAGCCGTATGCTCCCATGAAAAAGCAGCATGTTCATCTCTTTGCGAATAGAACTTGGTATCTTTAGGTACACCAAAGAATAGAAGCGTACCCTAGGATAGTAATATAAGGATGTATGTACCGGGCGATGCTTTCGACTACAAGGTTAAAGAACTGAATTGAATCCTATGGAAAAGAAATATCCCCTTCCTCCCTTTAATGAGGAGACCGCCAAACAAAAAATCCAAATGGCAGAAGACGGTTGGAACAGTAAGAATCCGCAAAAAGTGGCCCTTGCCTATACCGTTGACAGTGAATGGCGCAACCGGAATGTATTTATAAAAGGTAGGGATGAAATCATCGCGTTTTTAACCGATAAGTGGAAAAATGAGCGTAATTACAAGCTAAAAAAAGAATATTGGGCGCATACGGATAACCGCATCGCCGTTCGTTTTGAATACGAATACCAAGATAAAAACGGACAATGGTGGCGCGCTTACGGTAATGAAAATTGGGAGTTTGACGCCAATGGGCTTATGGCAAAAAGGTTTGCCAGTATTAATGATCTTGCCATAACCGAAGCGAAAAGGACTTTAACCTAGGAACTATGTGGCCTAATAGGAGCAGATACATAGATTTGAGCCATACCATAGAAGATGGCCTAATTACCTATAAAGGGCTTCCGGCCCCTATTATTTGTGATTTTTTAAGCAGGGAAGCCTCCAAAGCTTTCTATGAAGACGGAACCGAGTTTCAAATTGGCAAAATTGAGTTGGTATCCAATACAGGTACTTATGTAGACTGTCCTTTTCACCGATTTGAAGATGGAAAAGATCTGGCCGATACCGAACTGGACAAATTTGTGGATTTAGCAGCAGTATGCATCCGGGTTCCCCACACGGAGACCCTGAAAATTACCAAAACTTATTTTGAAGGGTTTGACTTGGAAAACAAAGCGGTGCTTATCGCCACGGGTTGGGACGCACATTGGAATACGGAACACTATTTTGAGAACAGCCCGTATGTAACCAAAGAGGCAGCGGAATTCTTACGGGATTCAAATGTGGCGTTAGTAGGTATCGATTCACAAAACGTTGATGACGTAACCTCAACATCAAGACCGGTGCACACTATTCTTTTAAAGGAAGAAATTTTAATTGCGGAACACCTCTGCAATCTTGGCAACCTACCCCAAAAGGGTTTTACCTTTAGTGCAGTACCGCCAAAGTTCAAGGGTGTAGGTACGTTTCCCGTACGGGCCTACGCAAAGTTGGCCTAGAATTCAATTTAACAGGGTATTCTACTCTCCCATGGCCGCAGCTACAGCGGCAGATAGCCTTTTGTACGTACCATTCTCCAAACGCTCTCTAATCGCAGAAAAAGCGTCCAAAGTCTCCGCAATATCCTGCATGGTATGGGTAGCAGTGGGTATCATACGAAGTAAAATTAATCCTTTAGGTATAACCGGGTAAACCACTATGGAACAGAAGATGCCGTAATTCTCACGTAGATCCTTGACCAAGGCCATAGCCTCTGGGATACTTCCGTTTAAATATACAGGCGTTACGCAACTGGTTGTGGTCCCAATATTAAAACCCTTTTCTTTTAATCCATTCTGCAAGGCATCCACGTTCTCCCAAAGCTTGTTTTTAAGCTCTGGCATGGTGCGCAACATATCCAAACGTTTTAAAGCCCCTTTCACATAAATCATGGGTAATGATTTTGCGAACATCTGGGAACGTAAGTTGTATTTTAAAAAGTCGATAATTTCCTTATCCGCGGCCAAAAAAGCACCAATACCCGCCATAGATTTTGCAAAGGTGGCAAAATAGACATCGATATCGTCTTGTACTCCCTGCTCTTCCCCTGCCCCGGCACCTGTTTTACCCAAGGTTCCAAAACCATGGGCATCATCGACCAATAAACGGAATTTATATTTCTTTTTAAGCGCAACAATTTCCTTTAGAATCCCTTGTTCCCCGCGCATACCAAAAACCCCTTCAGAAATGACCAAAATACCACCTCCGGTCTCTTGGGCCATTTTGGTGGCGC
>CALGQU010000080.1 GCA_937959125.1 uncultured Croceitalea sp. | reverse complement strand
CGTTTACAATATGATAGCGAATAGGGAAATTTTGGCCTGCATACACATTTTGCGTCCATAGTTCCCAACTCAACAGCACGGGGGCATAGGAAATCTTAGCTTGAAAAGCAGCTTTTTTAGGCTCCATTTCTGAAAAACTGCTTACCGTATGCCAATTTTTAAATAAGATGGTAAAAGGGAAAACACCGGATAATTCTTTGTTGTGTACCCTTAACCTTCGGTTAAGTTCCAATACTTGTTTTATGGTAAAGACTTGATGATCACTTGCCAGTTTGGCCTGTATTTTGGTTGCGGCATGCCCTGTCCAGCATAACTGTGAAACGGGATTCTTGTGGTTTGGCGATAGGTTGTACCTACCGTCAGGACCGGTATAATTACCAACGCATTCCGTAAATGTTATTGGTTGAACAGGTTTATCAAATGGTACGATCTTCTTGTTCTCCCGTATATTCAAAAAGGTAAAAGGAGAGGAATAATACCAGCCCCAATATCTGTGTAGGTCACAAATATCACCGGATTGGCCATAACCATAACCTGCATTACCTATGTATAAACGCGTACTGTCCCATTCTTTTTGTAGTCTCTTAAAGGCATACTTGGTAAAATCTTGCCAAGGTTTAAAATTATCTCCTCTGTAGGGGGTCTCATTGGTTATGGCGTAGACCATCAACGAAGGGTGGTGTGCTATTTTATTGTATTTTTTGGTCCGGTACCAACTCACGGAGGATTCATAGTCCTCTGGTTTGGGAGCTTTCATATAACCGCCGTTGGCCACACTACCACTATAATTACCCCCAAAGACCATCATACCCAGTTCATCACAGACGTCATACCAGTCTTCATTATCCGGTATTCTAATAATGTTCACGTTCATATTTTTCATGAACTGGACATACTCCAATGCAAATTTCCTACTTTTCTCAAGATCGGATGGGATTCCCCTTCCAGGCGGGTTTATGGCAATGCCTCTAAGAAAAATGGGTTTCCCGTTTAAAAATAGCTGTCCCCCTTTTGATTCAAAGGATCTAAAACCTATTCTTTCTTGTGTCGAGCCAATTACGTAATCGTTTGCGTAAAGTTCAATAGAAAAAGTGTACAAATTGGGCTGTGACGGGGTCCATAGTGCAGGCGATAGGTTCTTAAGCAAGGCCCCAACATATTGTTTGCCATCTCTTGCAAACTTTTCCCCTGGTATATTTCCTTCCCAAAGCACGTCATTGGTATTGGAAGCTATCTTCCCTTTGATCACTATTGGCTGATTAGGAAGCCCTTCTACTTCCAACAATACATCAAGGAAATCAGTTCCAGTAAAAGTCGTAACCCCTTTAACCTGCGCTTGGGAAAACCCAAGGCTAACCATAAGGAGCATAACTATTGGTAGTGTGCGTCGTAAATTCATAGTATCGTATCCTATTTTTACTCTATTTTGGTAACTTCCAATCCACTCAGTACCGCCTTTCCCTTCTGCGCCTTAAAATCAATGGATATTTCGTTGTCCGTGACCTCTAATTCAACCGTTTTTTCAAGACCATAACAAAAACCAACCTGCTCCATAAGGTCCAGATCTTTAATATAGGTTTTGTCATTCAAAGCGACATCAAATATTCGCTGACCTACGCTAGCATCTTTATTATTCTCAATGAAATACATGGTTACGGCATAAAAACCATTTTCAACATTGAGTTTGTAGTTTTTAACATCATCCAAAAACGTATAGTACATTGGATCATGTTTTGAATTTCTTATAATATGTTTTCTATTGAGCAAGGTCTGTATGGTATCTATGCCTTTATGACCGTATTTACCATCAAACCTTTGGTCTTGTATCCAAACCTTATCCGCAGCATCTAGATATTGGGCGTTTGATCCCACATTGATAGCAAAATTGGTTCCCATTTGTTCTGCATCGTTGGTATACTTCACCAATTCTATAGTGGTAAAATCTTCAATCCGTTTTCCATTACTACTCCCAACGGCCCTTAGGGTATTTTTACCTTCCTTGAGTTTGACCTTCCATACTATTTTATTGAGGTCGCCAGAAGGTTTTTTGCCTACTCTTTTACTATTTACATAAAGCTCAACACTGGTTAAATTTGTATAAATCGTAATGTCATACGTCTTTGTTTTATTGGCAATGGCGCGCTTTTGCCAATCTTTTTCCGCAATATGGACCATAGGTTCTTTGTTCCAATTGGCCTTGTATAAATAATACACATCTTTGGGTTTTCTATCCCAAGTGAACATCCCTTTTTGATTCAGATGGGGTATTGGACCCCCTACGTGGGGCTGGGAGAAGTCAAACTCGTTCCAAATTGAGGTGCCAATAAAATAGTCGCGTTCATTTATTTGTTTTAAATGCGCTTCATGGAACATTCGTTGGTATTGTCCCGTAAAATCAAACCGTATGGGTTTTTCTGAGTTTAAACGCAAATCGCCCCCAGCACCATACTCACTTACAAATATTTTTTGCTTTGGTTTTCTCTTGTGTATGTTGTCGAAAAACCTACCAAATCCATCAAATGTACCACCATACCAACCGGCATAGATATTATAGGAACTTACTTGCGGGGTGTCTTCAATGCCAACAGCATCGTAGTCTTTAGAACCACCATGCATGGCGATGGTGGATAAACGTGTTGGGTCTTCTTTTTCTATCAAATCGTTCAACTCCTTGGCAAATTTGGCCACATTGCGCATGTAGACGGAATCTGTCTGTCTTTTTATACGGTCTTCATTATTGCCCCAAAGAAAAATCTCGTTCATACTGCCCCACAATACCACTGATGGATGATTGTAGTGTTGGTGTATCATCTCTAGGAGCATATGCTTGGAGTTGTCCAAAAACTCCTGGTCTATGGTCATATAGTCCACTAATGGAATCTCTTCCCATGCGATCAATCCCAATTCATCAGCCGCTCTTAGTACTTCTGGATCCTGAGGATAGTGGGAAATTCTAATGAAGTTACAGCCCATATCCTTAACGATCTGCATATCCCGTCTGTGATCCTCATTGCTAAGGGCAGAACCTTTGTCCAGCATATCTTGGTGTCTTGTGGTACCTCTTAGCGACAGGTGTTCCCCATTTAGAAAAAACCCTTTGTTCTCATCAACGGAAAACCATCTACATCCCAACGGGTTTACAATCTTGTCAATGACAACACCGTTTTTCTTGATCAGTGAATGTACTTTATATAAATAAGGGTCATCTGGACTCCATAATCTAGGTGCATTGATTTCCAAAGCATGTGTATAGCTCCCTTTTTCTTCTTTGGAAACACTTAGATCGCTAGCCGTACTTGCAACTACGTTATCCTTGTCATCATATATAATGGACTCCACCTGAAGCGTGTTGGTGTCTGTTGATTGGTTTACAATATTACCCGTTATACTTACGGTCGCCTTCTCTTTGGATACCTCCGGTGTTTTGATAAAAACCCCTTGTGAGCTATAATCTTCTAAATCAAAATGGGTCTCGTTTGTTGTGATTAACCAAACATCCCTATAAATGCCACCATAAAGCGTATACCCAATAGCTAAAGGGGCTATCATGGCATCATGCGCGTTGTTGACCATAACGGCTATAAGTTGTGTCTCTGCTTCAAGATCTATGGCTTTGGTTATTTCAAACGTAAAACCTGTATAGCCTCCCTTATGCCTGCCCACTTGAATACCATTGACATAAACGTCAGCCACTTGGTTCGCCGCTTCAAAATGTAAGAAGGCTCTTTTGTTCTTCAGGTCTTCTGGGGTTAATCTTATGTTCTTGCGGTACCAACTTATTCCTCTTCTGTAACTTTTTTCGTCATCATAGGGGTCAAAGGCATTCCAGGTATGGGGTATACTTACTTTTTCCCAAGTGGTGTCATCTACCAAGGTTTTGTTTTGACCAAAAGCAATCCCCTCAGGCAAAAATCTCCATCCTTCGTTAAGGGATATCTTTTCCCTAGATGCTTGGGAAAATAAGGTGTTTGTCCACAATGCCACTACCATGATCGTGAAAAAAAATATCTGTTTTATCATGCTTAAATCTGTACTGTTAAAATCGATTTAAACCCGGGAAGTCGTTAAACCTCCCGGGTTTTAAAACTAAAATTGAATTAAAAAAAACTAAGCTAACAATGAAATTAATATCCTGGATTTTGTTCTGTTACCCCATCATTGGAATCTATAAAATTCTGTGGTATGGGAAACAGAATATCCCTTTCCGTTATTTGTGTGAATTTGTTGTGTTGCAAGGCCCTTTCTACCAACCTTCCCATTCTATTTAGGGTATAACGCCTATGTTCTTCTGAGAAAAGCTCTCTTGCCCTTTCGTCCAAAATATAGTCTTGGGTCACATCTGCCGATGTAATTGGCGTTGCATTTGACCTCACGCGAACCGCATTGATATGATCGGCGGCTTCACCGTTCTTCCCTTGGTTGAATTCTGCCTCTGCGGCGATCAAATAGGTTTCCGCCAATCTCAGATATGGCATACTATTGGTCTGCTCTGCAGCATTAACACGGGCAAGATCAGGAAAGGAATCCCATTTTTTTGTGCCGGGCCAAGAAGGATCGGAGGTTCTCCAATCTTCAAAAGAAGGGACCCTAGTGAAAATGGTGTCACCAGCCTCCTCGGTCAGGTAAAACTTGCTAAAGGCAAAACGGCTAAACCTATCATCATCATCTTCGAACAACTCTTCAACATAGATGGTGTGCATTGTTCTGCCTATTCCCCTACCACCGTATTCAGCAAAGGCCCAAATATCATCTAAAGTAAGATTAAAGTATCTGTTTACCCATGTTCTGCGCATGGCGGTTCGTGCAGAGCCTGGCTGATCTGGTGCGTTTAAAAAAGTCCACAAGGTTTCGGTATTGCCCCCTGACGGAAGCGAATTACCCTCGTCAAACTGATCCATGTACGCTACCCCGGGCTCGCTAAGGTTAACCCCAAACCTTTCCGTAATCAAGGCAAAGTTGGGGTTTGCGATAACTTCTTCTGCCTTTTGCTCTGCCAACGCGTTTTCACCTCTTGTTAAATAAAGCTCTGCTAGGTAGTGCTTTGCCACCACATTGCTCAATACTAAAGGATCATTGTAGTTATCAGGCAAAAATTCTTCGGCAAACATAAGATCTGCGATCATTTGTTCTTGTACGGTATTTATGTCTGAACGTTCCCAGAATGTTCTAAAGTTATTGCCATCTATTTCTTGGACGTTCAAGGGAACATCTCCCCAACTATTGGTAAGGTGTCTATATGCCCAAGCTCTTAACAACCTAGCCTGCGCAACCATTAGGTTTTGTGTCGCTAAATTCTCAGCATCATCGGCTCCTTGAAAATCAACCGTACCGGATTCTGCCCTTGCAATTATTTGGTTGGCAGAAACTACAATCTCGTATAGCCAATTGAAAATACCATCTAGTACAGAATCTGCAGGGTTTAGGTTGGTGCCATAAAGGTCCACCGCGCGCAATCTAGAAAACGTATAATTGCCCCAAGCAACATCCGTTCCCACTTTCCATGCCGCAGAGCGTTCATAGGATGATATTTCACTACGCTCTTCACGCGCTAAAGAATATAGGGCGTTCAATCCTTGCTGTAGCCCATCCCTGTTGACGAACAAGGTATTGGCAAACAAGGTGTCCTGCGGTTCTTCTTGTAAAAAATCGTCATTACAGCCCGCTATTGTAAAAATGCATAGGCCTAAAATTATTTTTGATTTCATGTTTTTCATCTCTTTATTTTTTAAAATCCTACTCTAAACCCTAGCGAATATGTTCTTGAGAAAGGCCTGTCCGTTTGGCTTTCAAGTTCTGGATCTACACCTCTCCAATCCGTAATGGTTATGAGGTTCCTACCGTTGGCGAATACTTCAAGATTGGTCATCCCAATTTTGTCCAATACGTTTTGGGGAAAACGGTAACTAAATGTTGCATCCCTTAACCTAACAAAACTTGCATCCTCATAGAATCTAGCACCCAGTGAGTTGGTAGGTCTATCGGCATTTGCGGGGAAATCGTTCGTAGGATTCTCCGGTGACCAGTAATTTACGTTAAACACCCTTCTTCTCAAATTAAAATCATTGGTAGTGATCAAGCTATTGTTCTTGGTCACCCCTTCCAGCCAAAATAAGGAGAAGTCAAAAGAAAAGTTATTGAACTGCATCCTGTTGTTGATCCCCAAGGTAAAGTCCGGTTGCAAACTTCCAATGACGGTCCTATCATTTTCATCGATGATCCCATCATTGTTCAAATCCCTATATTTAACATCTCCAGCCTCGGCAGCACCAAAATCCGCAAGGTTTACGCCTTCCACTTCATCCAATTGCCAAATACCATCGAATACGAAACCAAAATTCACATCTACGGGCTCCCCTATAAAGAACTGACTTCCCACATCATCTATAATATTACCTTCTGCGTCCCGTAGTCCCAGATCAACAATTTCGTTCAAAGAGCGCGTAAATGAAAAACTGGAATCCCATTGAAAGTTATTCGAAGCTACATTGACCGTATTCAATGCAATCTCTACCCCACTACCCTTGGTCTCCCCAATATTCTGAAGAATCTCCGTATTTCCATTAATTGCCGGAATGGCCCTGGTCAATAACAGATCTTCTGTCCTAGAGGTAAAAACATCTATCGATCCGTTGATTCTTGAATTGAACAATCCAAAATCAACACCTACGTTAAAGGAAGTGGTGGTCTCCCATTCTAAATTGGGATTACCCAGAACATCTGGTAAAAAGCCAACAAGATTATTACCATCCGCATCTACAAAATCCTGTCCCCTAAGCGCTGGCAATGAGCTGAACGGGTCAATGGCATTGTTACCGTTTTGTCCCCAAGACAACCTTAATTTAAGGTTGTCCAAAACATTGCTCTCTTTTAAAAAGGATTCTTTGTGCAGGTTCCATGCTAGTGCAGCCGAGGGAAATATACCAAATTTATTGGCATTACCAAAGGCCGAGAAGCCATCCCTTCTGGCCGTAAGGGTCAATAAATACTTGCTATCATAACCATAATTCACTCGTAACATTTGGGATACCGTGGTGCTTTGCGCAAAAAGAGGTTGTATTTCGTTATCAATTACCGGTGCTTCCGCATTCAAAATATTTGCATTTCCCAGTTGGAAGAAGGTACGGACATCATTAGGAAATCCCGACCCTTCCAACTGGTCAATTTCATTTGTAGTTTCCTGAGCACTATAAAGTGCGGTCAAAAAGAGGTTGTGCTTACCAAAAGAGCGTTGGTAATTGACCACATTCTCAATCAACCAATCTTCAAAATCAGTATCCCTAAGACGGGCAAAACCGTTTAATTGAGAACCGCTTCTACTGTCCCGGCCCCTAAAGGTCTGCTCTTTTCTAACCCTACTTGTATAACCGGTATTAAGACGATAGGACAACCCTTTAATAAAGGGAAAATCAATGTTCAGATAATTGTTGGTGACCAAAGAAACGGTATCGTCATTGTTTTGATAAAGTGTATTCTCCAATGGATTTGCAAAGAAAACATCTTCTGGCCATGGGTTAATACTTGGCACTCCATTCTCATCAAAAGGTATGGATAGGGGATTTAAGAAGAAAGCATTGGCAAAACTACCGGCAATGCCATCCCTATCTGCAAATCCTAATAAAGTATTGGTCCCTATCTTCAACCAATCGGTCACGTTAAGTTCCAAATTGGTTCTCATATTCAACCTTCTAAAGTTATCATTGATGGCTACACCTTCAATATCTTGTAGGTTTGCAGACACAAAATACCTATTTGTCTCGGAACCACCCGAAATGGATACGTTATGCTCTGAGGCCTGCCCGTCCCTTAGGATAAGCTCAACGTAATCTGGAAATTCCCCACTTTCAAAGACTTGGCGCTCCGTGTCCGTGATGAAGTCTTCTCCAAAACGCTCCACCTTTCTTCTAAAAAAAGTAGCCCCATCCATCAAGTCTGGTAACTCATAAGGAGAGTCTATCCCATACGTTGATGTCACGGCTATAGCGGGCTTATCACCGGGCTTACCTTTTTTGGTGGTGATCAATATGACCCCGTTGGCCCCTCTTGCACCGTAGATGGCAGAAGATGAGGCATCTTTCAAAACTTCCAATGACTGGATGTCATTTACATTGATTTCGGTCAAACTTCCTCCAAAAATGATCCCGTCAAGTACTATTAGCGGACTTGAATCACCAGAGATAGAGCGTCTGCCCCGTATGTTAAAGTTATTGTTGCCACCGGACGCGGTGTTGGAATTAACCGTAATGTTAACCCCCGGCAATGCCCCTTGCAAGGCCTGTTGAATGTTCACTTGCGGGCGTTCCTGTAAAAATTCTTCATCTACAGAAGCTACGGCCCCGGTAACGTCAGACTTTTTCTGTACACCGTAGCCAACGACAACGACTTCATCAAGTTCGGCCGCATCTTCCAACATGACCACATTTATGGTAGTTTGATTGCCAACGGTAATATTTTGCTCTTTATATCCAATGTATGTAAAAGATAGTACATCGGCAGAAGAAGTTGTAGTTATACTATAATTGCCGTCAAAATCGGTTGAAGTACCTGTTACGGTTCCCTTGATTATTACATTAACCCCTGGAATTGGAACATCTTGTTCGTCGGTAACAGTACCGGAAATGGAACTTTGGCCCAAAACAACATTGCTCAAAAACAAGGTCAGCAGGCCAAATAAAAGATTACTTTTCATTTTGTTATAGTTAGTTAAGTAATTTATTACACAAACGTTTGCGTGACGCAATATATGTATTTTTGGTAATATTTTCCCAAAATATTCTATTTTTTCAAATTTTAACGCATTCGATTGTTCGAATACGCAATATTTTACAAAATTTACTTGCTATTCTATAGTCACGGCCCTATTAATCGTGTTGGGAGTCGAAATGGGATAGTCCTATAAAGTGGTCACGTATTACAGGAAAAGTTGGGGACCCTGGAAGAGGACTCCCTAATTCTAAGCTGTGGTTTGATCAGAACTTTTTTATTGGGCGATGAAAAGGTTTTTCCCTGTTTAATAAGATCAATAATAATTTTAGCGGCACTGGTGCCTATTTCTTTAGGAAATTGTTCTATTGTTGTGAGGCTAGGGGTAATGATTTTTGAAAATGGATCATTGGCATATCCAACCACACCAATATCGGATGGTATCCCTAAACCGGCCTCCCTGGCTGCTTGCATCGCACCAAGGGCAACTTTGTCCCCTGTACAGAAGAAAGCGTCCGGTCTTGATTCTTTTGACTCCTTTTTTAAAACATTGCTTACCAAATTCTTAGCATCTTCCTCAGAAACGATATTGGAAAAAATCCTGTCTTCTTTTATTTCAAGCCCAGAAAGACGCAATCCATCCAAATAGCCCATTAATCGATTATTGTACACATAGGAATGCGTGGGACCAGATAAAATGGCTATTTTTTTATACCCTTGTGCTGCCAGATGCACCACTGCTTCTGCAGAAATTACTCTGTCATCATTTACAGCAGAATCCACGCTGAAAGATTCTTCTATCCTATCAAACATAACCAAAGGAACATTCCGTTTGAGCACATTATTTAAATGTTCTGTATCCTTGGTATCCATGGAAAGCGAGATCAAAACACCGGAAACCCCACTCGCTAAAAGGGCTTCAATATTATCCTTCTCTTTTTCATAGAACTCATTTGATTGGCATATAATCAAATCATATCCGGAAGGGTACGTCACACTCTCAATGCCAAATATACAGTTAGACATAAAGTTACTATTGATTTTGGGTAGGACCACACCAATACTATGCCCCTTACCCTTTCTAAGACTGGAAGCCATCTTATTTGGATGGTAGTTCATCTTAAGTGCGGTCTTTTTAACCAAGGATTTGGTCTTTACACTAATGCTGGGGTGGTCACTGAGGGCCCTGGAAATAGTTGAGGGGGTAACATTTAATTTCTTTGCAATGTCCTTTATGGTAACTTTTTGGCTCATAGGCGCAATTTAACAAAATAACCCTAAAAGGGTGAAATTTAAGAAACAAACGTTTGCTTTATATAAAAACATTATTACTTTCGATGTTCTTGAAGTCAAATAAACACTTAACATTTGAATTATTTTCCAATCGATACCCTTTTGTGGTGTTCTAAGATTGACACACGAGCTTTATAAAGACCATGGCAAGGTGTTGCCTCTTATTAGAATATCAAAACAACATACTTCCAATGGACAATATACTCCAAAATACTACGGATGTAGGTTGGGCGGTGATTATTGCAAATAGTGGGCTATGCTATTGCTAGCTGAACTTAAGAACAGCATCGCTACTGCGGTCAACCAGTCCAAAATATGTTAAAAACGAAAAAAAATGAATTAAGAACAGTATTGTTCTTCGTAATTATTTTAAAATCCAAGCAACAGATTCAGCAAAACCCAAAAGTTGTGCTGTACAGGCAAGTATACTAGAATGAAATATACCAAACTCTCAATCATAGCGGTCATAGTCCTTTTGGCCTTAGGCTGTACCACTGCACCCAAAATAGAAAAGCCTAACATCCTGCTTATTATAGCCGACGATTTGGGCTGGGGGGATATTGGATATAACAATCCCAATACGGTGCACACACCAAATCTGGATCGCATTGCCAGGTCTGGGGCAGTTTTTGAACAGCACTATACCATGCCGCAATGCACCCCTACAAGGGTAGCATGCATTACCGGGCGCTATCCAGGTAGGTTTGGATATGCTGGCAACGAGGCCTCCAATGAAAAATGTTTTGATGTAGGCACCCCTACATTGGCCACCATGTTAAAATCTGAGGGGTATCGCACCCATATTTCCGGTAAATGGCATATGGGATCAGATACCATCAACGGTCCCAACCAGCACGGTTTTGATGAAAGTTATGGTTCTATGGCAGGTGCGGTGGGTATGTACGACCACCGTTACAGACCAACGACCAAATGGGCAAATGCTTGGCATCGCAACCATAAACCTATTGCAGGGAACGAAGACGGCATCCACGTTACCGAATTGATGACCAAAGAAACCCAGCGGGTGATCAAACAAAAATCAGAACAACCCTTTTTTATGTTCCTAACCTATCATGCGCCACATACCCCTCTTGATGAAAGGGGTAGTTTTACGGACCGGCCCACGCAGCTTGACCCTGAAAACCCTGACCGTTGGTTAAATGAGGACAACATCAAGTGGTTCAATGACCCCCAAGGTAAGATCCAAAAAGAACCCGATCCAGAAAAAAGATTGTTCTTGGCGGCGGTTTATCATTTGGATGATGCTATTGGACGTATTATTGATACCCTTGAAGAAGAGGGAAAATTAGAGAATACCCTTATTTTATTTTCTTCAGACAATGGCCCTCAAGTATCATGGCCTGGCAATTTATATCCAGATGACCTCCAACTAACAGATTTCAATCAAGATATTCCCATGCGCGGCTCAAAACTTGATGTTTGGGAGGGTGGTATTCACGTACCGGCGTTTATATATTGGAAAGGTAAGATCCAACCAAAAACAGTAACTGCCCCTGTACATATCATCGATTGGTTTCCCACCTTGGCAGAAATTACAGAACACCAAGGAAAAAAGGATTACGATTTGGATGGATCAACTCTCGCTCCGCTATTGTTCTCAAATGCAAACCTTGCCGATCGTGATCTATATTGGACATGGAACAATAGTTTTAACCGTTGGGCATTGCGATACAAGGACTGGAAAATA
>CALGQU010000079.1 GCA_937959125.1 uncultured Croceitalea sp. | reverse complement strand
CATCTTTATACTCCAGTCGCAACTTAACGTTGGTTTGATCGTATCTAGAAACCAAAATTCCGCTGAATGGGTCCCCATTAAAGTAAAGCACCCCATTTTCCAATTGAAGTGCAGGGTCCTCTTTAGCTACCATTAGGTTTTGTTCTTGACAAGCTAACAGACAGAAAAAAGAAATTACCAAGCCCACAAAAATCTTCATCCAGTTACTGGCTTATATTTCCCGGTATCCCATAGTATCCATTACCGTTTAAATAAGGATCTGCATCGGTAATATGGTAGTGGTAGATTCCCTGGGGAAAATCTGAGGTTACCCCGCTATGGCCATGAAACACATCAAGATCATCATTGGTAATGGCAATTCCGTTCTCTATAGGACCATAAACCGGAAATCCATCAGATAACAATCCTAAAAAAGCATCCATGCCAAAAGTACCTGTCAAAAAAGAAGGTTCTATATGGTAATGGTATTGCCCAGCTTGCTGCGGATGCCCTAAATACTGATCAAAGGAATTGATTTCATTGGTCAGCGGCTGGTTATTTGGTCCTGCATATTGATTGTAGAATACGACCCCATTCCTAGCAATGCCTATTGGTCCCAAACCCGTAACTTCATTGGTTTCCGCCGCACTTGGTCTTAGTGGTATGGTGAAAACAATATTCTGTTCCAAGATTTGATTTGGGTTTCTATTAAAATCTTCATTATCGCCATTGTAAGGTTCATAAAGTTCATTGGACACATCCCAATAGGGGCTTGGATGATCGGGAAGGTCCGTAGTAGTGAAAATCACATTATCTCCGGTAATTTCATAGGACAGTCCCGTACCTTCAAATAGGTTTAAGATACCCGTAATATCAGTATGGGAAAGATTATCAGAATCCTCATTATCACTACCATCCATAACAGATGGGGCATCATCACTGTCACTGGAACAAGAGACACTTACACTTCCTAACAAGAGCGTAAAGAGGATAATGGGCAAAAAAGATTTTAAACAGTTCATCATAATACAAAGTTTTGGGTAAGTATTGTTGTCATCAAGATTTAAGGAGCTTCTAATTTCTTATACTATTTAATTCTTCCAGTAATGCATCTCTTTGAATACTATCTGCGTCACTCAACGGCAACCTATTGGTATTTAACAAGTTGATATCTTCAAGAGGATCATTGGAAAGTTGGTACAGTGCTTCGGAACCATTGGAAAATAAAATGTACTTATGGGTGGCATTCCTAATGGTAATATCCATACCTCCCATTTCATTTCCAATTTCTGTATAGGCAAAGTCCCTTATGCCGGAATCTGTGGAACCAAACAGCCCTTTTATACTTTTACTATCATTGATTTCTACAATTCCAGCACCCGAAACATCCGCTATGGTCGCAAATAGATCCGTAACATGCACCAGTGCGTTTTCCGTTTCGTTCATCCTATCTACCGTTGCTCCTGAAACGATCATAGGAATATTTATACCGCCCTGATATACCGTCCCTTTCACCCTACGATTTGGATATTCTTGCCGTACTTGGTTTGGTGTACCATTATCGCCAACAAAGACGATCAAAGTGTTCTCCCTTTCCGCGGGGGACATTGAATCCAATAGTCGTCCAACTTCTGTATCCATAGCCTCCATTGCTGCCATGTAATAGGGTAATGGATTGGCATTTATACTGGCCTCATCTTCTGGTAAAGCGCCTTGGGAATGTAATTCTGCCGGAGGCAAATGAAAAGGGGTATGCGGGGCGTTGTATGCAAGCCATAAAAACCAAGGGGTGTCCCGTTGCGCAATCCAATCTATGGCCAAATCTGTGAATTTTGTTGTTGTGTACTCTGTGCTTATCGACGTACTTCCGTCTTCTTGGAGGTTCCAATTCCGATAATCTTGAACGGCCCCGCTCAATAATCCGGCATAATACCCAATACCCATTGCGCTAGGGTGATCAGGATCTCTGGACAAGTGCCATTTCCCAATTACAGCGTTGCTATAACCCGCATTGCTGTTATTGTCAATATATTGTTGCAGGGAAGTTTCTGAAGTTGCCAAAGGGTCGTCCACTTTTAAAACATTGGTCCTAAAACCATATTTGCCGGTTAGAATACTTGCCCGGGTAGGGGTACACGTGGGATATGCCCAAGCATTTGTAAATGTGAGTCCGGTGTTTATCATTTGCTCCAAATTGGGCATATTCGGTTTTGTAGAACCAAGCGTATATCCGGGGGATGCATCCAAACCCATATCATCGGCAATGATCAAGAGGATATTAGGTGATGAAACTGTGCTGTCACCATCCATTTCTTCATCAGTTGGCATTGCATCCTCGATATCCTCTTCTGGTGTATCCGAAGCATCTCCATTCATGTCAGAAACATCATTACTGCAGGAAAACATAAGGGGCAGTACTAGCATCAAGAGAATCACTCTTACAAATATCTTCATAGGAATATGTATAAAATGGTTAAGCAGTTGTTCTTAGCAATGCTTGTCTGGTGTAGGACTATTAAAAACGAAAAAGGTTTAATTAAAGTACCTTTGTCCCTTAATTTTTTTAGGATGCGCTTACATAGAAATTTGGTTTTTGCCGTGATTGACGGTCTTGGTATGATTTTTAATGATGGTCAATATGCCGATAAGGTTATTGAACGGGTCTTAAAATATGACAAGCGTTGGGGTGCGCGTGATCGCGGTTTTATTGCAGAGACCACTTATGACATTGTACGATGGAAACGTCTGTACGCCCAAATTGCTGAAGTCAATGCTCCCTACTCGCGCCAGGATTTATTCCGTCTGTTCACCGTTTGGTGCGTACTTAGAGGTATTGAACTCCCAGATTGGAAACAATTGGAGGACACCCCGGTGAGGCGTATCAAGGGACGTTTTGATGAACTTTCCAAAATTCGGAAGTTGCGGGAATCCATTCCTGATTGGTTGGATGAGCTTGGCGAGAAAGCCTTAGGTCCGGAGCTATGGACCAAAGAGATAGCCGCCCTTAATGCCCAAGCAGAGGTTATCTTACGTACCAATACCCTAAAGACCACCAAAAACAAACTACGGGAATTTTTAAAGACCGAAGAAATTGAAACAGAAACCATCTCCGGGGTTAAGGATGCCCTAAAATTGGTAGTACGTAAAAATGTATTTGTAACCCAAGCCTTTAAAGACGGCTTGTTTGAAGTGCAAGATGCCTCTTCACAATTGGTAGCACCGTTTTTAGAGGTAGCCCCTGGACAACGCGTGGTAGATGCCTGTGCAGGTGCAGGTGGAAAAACCTTGCATTTGGCATCCCTCATGGAAAATAAAGGGCAACTGATTGCCATGGATATCTATGAAAGTAAATTGCGAAAACTAAAAGTACGCACCCGCAGGAACGGCGTACATAATGTAGATCGACGCGCTATAGATTCTACCAAGGTAATTAAAAAATTACAAGGTTCCGCGGACCGTTTATTGTTGGATGCGCCATGCTCCGGTTTGGGGGTGCTACGTAGAAACCCGGATTCCAAATGGAAGTTACGACCGGAGTTTTTGGAAAAAATAAAAGGGGTACAGCAAGATATTCTGCGCAGTTATTCCAAAATGGTAAAACCGGGAGGCAAGATGGTATACGCCACCTGCTCCGTACTACCTGAGGAAAACAGCGATCAAGTAAGCGCATTTTTAGCCTCGGAGGAGGGAAAAGGTTTTACTTTTGAAAAAGAGCGCAAGATTTATGCCTCAGAACATGGATATGATGGATTTTATATGGCGCTGCTCCAAAAGGTGGAGTAATACCGCCTTGATTTAAAACACCAATTTTGAAATCGATGAAATACTTTTTCCACGCCTTACCGCTAGGACTATTATCTTTTCTTGTTTTAGGGTTGACTGCCATGCAAAGTTCTGCACAAAATACCCGCAAGAAAAAAATGGACCAGCTTGCCTTTATGGTCGGGGATTGGGAAGGCATTTCCACCTCCTTTAAAGAGACTGGGAATACCCAAGTAAAGGCCCATGAAGTAGTACAATATAAAGTGGATGAACATCTGATAACCATCGACTTGGAATCGGAATCCCTAAAACTACATACGGTTATTTATTATGATGAAAAGGAACAAACCTACTACTACTGTCCCTTTTACAAAACCGGGGCTGGCAAGTATAAAGGCCAGTATGCCAGCAATCAATTTTTGGTAAGTTTTAGCGACAGTAGACGTCTTGTTTTTGAGCTAACCCCAGAAGGTTATTTCCATGAGTATGGGGAGCAATTAAAGGAGGGAAAATGGGTCACCTATTTTGAGGATATCCTACTTCCCAAGCAAAACTGACCGGTGTAAAAAATAGTATTCACATTCCTGATTCCGTTCGTTATGAAAACCCAAACCCTAGTCGATTTTAAAGCAAATCCAACTACCGATGGTTGGTATGTAGTAGATGATGTGGTTATGGGCGGACGTTCCAATGGGAATTTTGGACTGTCAGAAAAGGGTTTCGGAAAATTCTACGGTGAAGTTTCCTTGGAAAACAATGGTGGTTTTTCCTCCGTTCGTTATGATATGACAACCCTAAAGGTTACCCCACAAAGCAAGATTCGTATTCGTTTAAAAGGCGATGGTAACCCCTATCAATTTCGGGTAAAGGCAAGGAAAAGTGAGTATTACAGCTATATCAACTCCTTTGACACCACCGACGGTTGGCAAACCCTAGAATTTACTTTGGCTGACCTATACCCCACATTTAGGGGTCGTAAATTGGACCTGCCCAATTTTGACCAAACCACTTTGGAAGAACTCCGGTTTTTGATTGGGAATAAAAAGGCGCAAGTCTTTGAATTGTTAATGGAGTCTATCACCGTGGTAGATTAGGATTCTCGGCATGGGTTTCCCCTCTATGTACTATGTGCTGAGCCCCACTACAGCAAAGTGATTAATGGGTGTGCCAAAAAACTAATCAAATTGAAAACATCTTAGATGTATCATGAGTTTCATTTTAGCACTTGAGCAACCCTCTCAAGAACACGAGTTTCCCCTCTAATAAGCGAGTACTGAGCCTATCGAAGTGAGGGGATTAAAGGGGTATGTCAAAAAACTAGGTAAATTGGAAAGTATCGTAGGTATATAGTGCGTTGCCTTTTATAGAGTAAGAGTTTCCCCTCTAATAAGCGAGTACTGAGCCTATCGAAGTGAGGGGATTAAGGGGTGTGTAAAGAAAGTTAATCTACTCGCATTTATATTAGAAGTATATCCAAACCAAGAACCTATACTACAAGGAAAGAAATCCCACAGCGCACTTTCTCTTATGCAAATTCAGTATGGTTTCCAAAAAACACTGTACCCCTTCAAAGTGAAGGGATGTGTGCCATGGAATATCTATATTTGACTAATCCCTTAAACATGATTATCAAATACAACCCCAAGCTAAAAGAATTAGCCCGTCAGCTTAGAAACAACGCCACCAAATCAGAAATACGGCTTTGGCAAAAATTAAAAAGAGATCAACTCTACGGGTACGATTTTCATCGTCAAAAACCCATTGATGAATTTATAGTAGACTTCTTTTGTAACAAACTACAATTGGTTATTGAACTGGATGGGTATTCCCATGAAATACAGGAAGTCTGGGAAAAAGATGTTAAGAAAACAGAAAAGTTGAATTCGCTGGGAATCCACGTACTACGATTTTCGGATCATCAAGTCATGAACGATAT
>CALGQU010000078.1 GCA_937959125.1 uncultured Croceitalea sp. | reverse complement strand
GTATAAAGATCTATTCCTATCCAGAATTTCTTTTTGAACAGTCCAAACACAAGACACGGGTGGTCATTGGCGGAAGCCATGGTAAGACTACCATTACGTCCATGATACTCCATGTCCTAAACTATCAAGGTATTGAAGTAGATTATATGGTAGGTGCCCAATTGGAAGGTTTTGACCGTATGGTCCATTTGACGGAAGAAAATGATTTTATCGTATTGGAAGGGGATGAGTATTTGTCCTCGCCTATTGACAGAAGACCAAAATTTCACCTGTATCAACCCAATATTGCCCTTTTAAGCGGAATCGCATGGGACCATATTAATGTATTTCCCACTTATGAAAACTATGAAGAGCAGTTTAAAATATTCGTGGATGGCATTGTAAAAGGGGGTAGCATTACTTATAATATTGAAGATAAAGCGTTGCAACAAATGGTAGAAGCATCAGAAAACACCATTCGCAAATTCCCCTATCAAACCCCTGAATATACCGTGGAAGAGGGTACCACCTATTTAGGGACCCCGGAGGGGGCTATGCCCATTGCCGTTTTTGGGCGCCACAATCTAAATAACCTGTCGGGAGCCAAATGGATATGCCAACAAATGGGGGTGGACGAAGCGGATTTTTATGAAGCTATTTCTTCTTTTGCGGGAGCGTCCAAACGGATGGAAAAAATTGCCGAAAATACAAATAGCGTTGCCTTCAAGGATTTTGCACATTCACCCAGCAAGGTTACTG
This sequence comes from uncultured Croceitalea sp., assembly GCA_937959125.1. Lineage (GTDB taxonomy): Bacteria > Bacteroidota > Bacteroidia > Flavobacteriales > Flavobacteriaceae > Croceitalea. Next base: position 51,813 of record CALGQU010000078.1, on the reverse strand, counting down.
CCACAACTAGGGCCGTAAAAGAGCAGTACCCTAGCCGTAGGTTGATCGCTTGTTTGGAGTTGCATACCTATAGCAGTTTGAACGTAGAATTTTTAAAGGAGTATAAAGGGGCGTTGGACCATGCAGATGAGGCCGTAGTGTTTTTCTCGCCAGAAGCCGTGGCCATAAAAAAGTTGGCGACCGTAACCAAAGAGCAGATCTCGGCAGCCTTTAAAAAGGAGAACATAAAGGTGTTTACGGATTCCAAGTTGTTCAAGGAGTATTTGTTTGATCAAGATTTTAGCAAAAGTTCACTCCTGCTCATGAGTTCTGGAAATTATGGAGGTTTGGACTTTGATAGTTTGTCCTCACTTTTTTGATTCGTTGTGATATGTGAGAAATAAACTACTAAACTTGTTATACTAAAACTACTGGTTTTGCGTTAAACAAAGGTTGCCAAATCCCAAATTAGGTATCATGCGAACCAGAATTAGCCTACTTGTATATCTTTTTAGCATCTATTCTCTATGTGCTAGGGAGATTCCCGATATTCCAAAACTTCCAGAAAATCCCACAAAAGCCCAAATTAATGAGGTACTGGACACCTTAGAGACCCGAATGTACAAGGATTTTTATGGTAAAGACTACATTAAGGTACTGGAGTACGGCAATGCAGCTATTGAACTCGCCAATAGTATTAATGATGTGGAGACCAATCTTAAGTTCTCCAGATTTATAGGTAGCGCTTTTATCAAAATGCGGGATACCGCAAGGGCCAAGGAGACCATGGAAACTTCCATAAAAAAAGCAAGGTTCATGAAAGATTCCGTAGCATTGGGCAAGACCACTTCGGATATGGGGAATTTGTATTACGAATTTGGTGATAAGACAAAAGCCATTGGATACTATAAAAAAGCTATCGGATACTTGGAGGGTAACTCTAAGAACAATGCCAACCAAAATCAATTGTTTATCCTATATCACAATTTATCCGAGATTTATTTAGATCGGGGGGATGCTTTGCATGGTGAAGTTTATGTAGTTAAATTGACCAAGATGGTAGACTCCATAGAAATTCCCATGTTCTTGGCGTCTTATCAGCTATCCTTAGGGAAACTCCATTATGTAAAGAAGGATCTTGATAAAGCGGAAAAACATATTAAACAGAGTATCGCTCTTTGTGAAAAGTTGAACTATGTGGACAATGCCATTAGTGGTTACCAGACTTACATTGCCATATTGGCCGCCAAAGGTGATTTTAAAGCAGCTTATCAAATACGTGAAAAACTGGATAAGTACCAAGATGAAAAAACAGCTGTAGAAAAGGCTGCCGCCGTCCAAGGCGCCATTGCCAAAATGAATGTAGAGCAATATAAACAGGAACTAAAGGCTAGGGAACTGGAAAATAAGCTTGACAAACAAATGGCGTACAGAAATAAGATCGGCCTATATCTAGGTATAGGGGCTTCCGTAATCCTTAGTATCTTTTTGTCCATCATTATGCTATCTTCCAAAAAACGGAAGACTTTGGTCGTTAGTTTACAAGAAAGTAACGCCCAATTCCTTAAAGCAAAGAAAAAAGCGGAGCAGTTATCTAAAGTAAAAACCAATTTTCTATCGGCCATCACCCATGAACTTAGAACTCCTTTGTATGGAATTATTGGCATCTCGTCCATCTTGGAACAAGATGAATCCTTAAAAAAGCATAGGGAAGATATCACATCACTTAAGTTTTCGGCAGATTATTTACTGGCAATGGTCAATGATCTCTTGTTTTTAAATAGGTTGGAAGAATTTAAGGAACAGAAGTTGGAAGAAAAAGTGTTCCGTCCAAGAGTCCTCATCGAAAACATTGTGAATTCCTTGGAGTTCATGCGTAAGAAGAACAACAACATTTTTGATATCTGTATTGCATCAGATGTGCCTGCCTTTTTAAGGGGAGATTATGTAAAACTGTCCCAAATATTGATCAACCTGGTGAGCAACGCCTGTAAGTTTACAGAAGAAGGGACCATTACCGTAGCCTTGACCGCGCAAAATGTAGGTAATAACAGGGTAAGTGTACATTTTTTGGTTGCTGATAACGGTTTGGGGATATCCAAACAAAAGCAGGCCGTTATCTTTGATGAGTTTACCCAAGACCGAAAAACAACGGTTTTTGAAGGCACCGGCCTTGGTCTTGCCATTGTAAAACGCCTTTTGGATATGCACAACAGTACAATTTCCTTGAAGAGTGAAGAGAACATAGGATCGGAATTTCAATTTACCATAGATTACCCCATTGCCCAGGAACAGGAGTTTGAAATTGTCAAAAAAACACAAAAGATAGACAAGCATTTTGAGGGAAGCCATATTCTCATTGTTGATGATAATAAAATCAACCGTGTGGTGACCCAAAAGATTTTGGAGCGCAACAGCTATGTATGTTCCACCGCTTCAAATGGAATGGAAGCCGTAGAGATTGCTGGCAATGAGGTTTTTGATTTAATTTTAATGGATGTCAATATGCCCGTTATGGATGGTTTTGAGGCCACGGCGGCGATTAGAAAGTTTAATACTGATGTTCCCATTATAGCGTTGACGGCAAATGACCCATCACAAATGGAAGAGGACGTTAAAGAAATAGGCTTTACCGATGTCATTATAAAACCCTATGAAACGGACTACTTTTTAGACATTATCAAAAGCAATTTCTTGTCTACTATAAAGGTCTAGCGCAAAGAAAAGCCTACACCCCAAATTGTCTTAAGTGGTGGTCCAAGTGTTTGTATTCCATTTGTCCCCACTGTGCCTTGGTCAAGGCACCAAAGGTTTGATGCGGGTACCACGTTTCCCTATCTTTTAAGGCGTAAAAATCATCCACTAAAGTATTGATCACTTTTAGTTCACTAGTAAAATCCTTACTTTCCTTTGTTTTTAGCTGAGGTGCCGTAGGCAAGTTTTTCCGAAACGGTTTATCATTGTACAATGATTTTTTAAAGAAGGTTTTAATGAACCAGTTACCCTTGGAGGTATTTTTTCGGTTTTCTATGGCCAATTTTAATGGATATTGACAATGCCAAAGCATTTGGCCTATCTCCATTTTTCCCCATTGTCTGGCGGATTGTTCGGTCAATTGTCCAATACGTTGCTTGATTTCTTGATATCCGTCTTCTGTAAGGAGCGATTTCATATGTTTGGTTTTAGTGGCCTTAAGATACAAATACTAGATAAGGCCGCCATGTTAAAAATTAAAGGCAGGCGTACCTAAAAAAACCAAAATGCAACTATCTTTAGCCTATGCAGCAAAAGCAACATTCCTTTTCCATTAAAGATTGGGCAGATGATGATAAGCCCCGGGAGAAATTGGCCCAAAAAGGAAGGTTGACCTTATCCGATGCTGAACTTATTGCAATTTTGATCGGATCGGGCAACAAGGAAGAGAGTGCCGTAGAATTATCCAAAAGAATATTGGCTGCTGCCAACAACAACTTAGCAGATTTGGGTAAGCTTAGCCTAAAGCAGTTGATGCAATTTAAGGGCATTGGCGAAGCCAAGGCCATTACTATTGCGGCGGCACTGGAAATAGGAAGACGGCGACGGGGTGGGGAATCCCATAAGGTAGAAAAGATTACGGGCAGTCAAGATGTTTTTAATGTTTTGCACCCCCTTTTAGGAGAGCTTCCTCATGAAGAATTTTGGATTATCTATCTTAATAATTCCAACAAAATACTCCGTAAGGAACAGTTGAGCAAAGGAGGGATTACCGGTACTTTGGTAGACGTTCGGTTGGTATTGAAACATGCGTTGGAGTTTGGGGCGGTAGGTCTGGTTTTGGCCCATAACCATCCTTCTGGGGCATTAAGGCCTAGTGAAGCTGACAAGGAGATTACCTTAAAATTGAAACAGGCGGCAAATGCATTGGACATAAAGGTGCTGGACCATCTTATCATCGCTGAAAAGGCGTATTTTAGCTTTGCTGATGAAGAACTTCTCTAAATGTTACTGATTTACACCCATAAGATTACCAAGCGCTTTGCTTATGTGATGAAGCATATCTTCACTCAGATTTTGGGTATTGATGTTGTCTACACCACTAAAGTTGAAGATTTTATCAAACATTCCGGTCCAAAAATCACCTACACCAAACAGCCTTTGCAAAATGAATTTTTTATAAGGTCCAACGACCTCCTTTTTGAACAGGGAATCAATGATATCTCTATTAGGATGGGCGATTGGGAGGGCACTCCTTGCTTTTTTGAAACAGGGGAACGTAGTAACCTTCCTTATGATATTTTTTCTGCAAGCTTTTATTTGTTGAGTAGGTATGAGGAATACCTGCCCCATGTAAAAGATGATTTAGGAAGGTTTCCACCAAAAACAGGTATCGCTTATTCCTCAGGATTTCTGGAACTCCCAGTGGTGGATATTTGGGCACAAAAATTACTGCAATTATTACAAGAGCGCTTTGCAGATGTAGGTGCCAAGCACAAAATCTATAAATTCACCCCCATCATCAATGTGACCACATCGCATTGTTATGCACTCAAAGGTTTTTCAAGGAGTGTGGCAGGTTTTTTCTTGGATTTAAGCAGGTTTAAATTAAAACGCTTGTTCAAAAGGATTACCGTCTGGTTCAATCCACGGAAAGATCCCTATGATAATTTTGAACGGCTTATCGGAATCAATCAAAAATTAAAGCTGAAAGCCATGTTCTTTTTTCAGTTTGCTGCCTATTCCGAGCATGATAAGAACGTTTCCATCCATAGAAATGCATTTAGGTACTTAATAAAATCCGTTGCGGATTATAGCATCGTTTCCTTGAGTGCCTCAATGGCGTCATCCAAGGCGTTGGAAGTACTTAAAAAAGAAAAGAAAGACCTTTCCGCTTTAATCAATAGACCCATTAAATATGCACGTTTACGGTACAACAGGGTAGCTATACCGCAAACATACCGCAATTTGGTAGATGCGGAATTCACGGATGATTATACCATGGGATATACCCATAATATTGGGTTTAGGGCAGGCACCTGTACCCCCTTTTATTTTTATGACATCAATTTGGAAGTGCAACAACCCATAAAAGTACACCCATTTGCGGTAAGTGATTATGCCTTACAAAACGTAAAGGAACCGCAACAGGTATTTGAAAAATTGGACAAACTTTATAGAAATATCAAAGCGGTAAATGGAAATTTCAATATCATCTTTTCCAATGAACTTTTTGTGGAAGCGCATAGGATCAATTGGTTGAACTTATATGAAGCCCTATTAAAGCGCTATTATGTTTAAAGATTTTGTTACGGATGTCTTTTTTGATTTGGACCATACGCTTTGGGATTTTGAGAAGAATTCCGCACTTACCTTTGAACGTATCTTTTTAGAACACGGTATCAAAGTCCGTTTGGATAGCTTTCTAGAAGTCTATATCCCTATCAATTTAGAATACTGGAAGTTATATCGTGAGGCAAAAGTAACCAAAGAAGAGTTGCGTTATCAACGTCTGAGAAAAGCGTTTGATGCCTTAGGAACCCAAATTGTGGACAGCACCATATATTCACTTGCAGATGCCTACATTGCCAATCTTTCCAATTTTGATCATCTCTTTCCTGGCACTTTGGAAATTTTGGGGTACCTAAAACCAAAGTATCGTTTACATATCATTACCAACGGTTTTGCGGAAATCCAGGAAAAGAAAATGAAAACATCCGGCATACATCATTTTTTTGAGGTCATCATAAATTCAGAGATGGCGGGGGTTAAAAAACCCAACCCCAAGATTTTTGAACTTGCACTTAGTATGGCCCGTGTTGCCCCAGAAAATGCCTTGATGATCGGCGATAGTTTGGAGGCGGATATCCTTGGGGGTAAGGACGCTGGTTTTCATGCGTTGCATTTTGATTCCCACAACGGACCTAAACATACCATTTGCCCCAAGATCCATACGCTTAACGAAATAAAAAAGTTTTTATAGAGTTATAGTAGGGTAAGCGGATTGATAATTGTTTTATCAAGACATTGAGATCGGCAAAAAATGAAAAAGCGAATATTCCATCAAATAAGTGTCCTTATTGCCTTGTGCATGTTGCTTTCCTGTGGAGATGAACAAAACTTTGATCAAATTGATGATCTGAGCGTGGAGCCCGTGGTGGCAACCAGCATTTTTTATTTTGAGTCCGATGAAAATACCATAAATGCAGCACCTGTAGGCATATTTTATGTACAGAATTTCACCTTTGAAGCTTTTAATGAACCTTTTGTGGGGGATAATATTTTGGATGGTAGTATTACCTATCAACTAGAGAATACCACAAGCAAAAGGTTGAATATGGTTGTTGAATTCCTTGATGCCAATGGTATGGTTTTGGACTCGGAAATGTTCATTTTGATGCCAGAACAAGTGCTCCCGCTGGAACGGGAAGTGAATTATGGGGTAGGGGGAAAGAGTTTGGATATCTTAAGAAACACTACGGATATACGGGTTACAGGAAATAACCTGGACGATAATACCAGCACCAGTAGCTTACAAGAACCTAAAGTAATCCTTAGAACAAGCGCAGAATTTAGGCTGAAATTACAATGAGCAAATTCAAACTAGTGTTAGGTGCCATTCTTTTGGGAATGGTGTTTTCCAGTGCGCAAAATAAACAACTCCTTTACGATTTTTATGAGATTCCCCAATCGCAGTTGTTAAACCCCGGTGCCAGGACCCCATATAGATGGCATGCTGGTCTTCCCGCATTATCCAATATTGGAATACAGGTTGGGACAAGTGGGGTAACCGCCAACGACCTTTTTGCAAACGATGGTATTGATTTTACCACCAAGGTTAGGGAACGGGTGGTCAATGGACTTTCCCAAAACGATGAGTTTGGGGCAAGCGGTCAAGTAGAACTTCTTTATGGAGGGTTTAGAAATGCCAACCGGCCAAATGACTATTATTCCTTTGGTATATATTCTGAAGGATTTGTAGCACAGTATTGGCCCAAGGATTTAGCAATACTTGCTTTTGAGGGTAATGCGAACAATATTGGACGAAGATTTAGCTTTAACCACATAGCCACCCAAGGCGAGTTGGTCAATGTTTTTCATATGGGTTTAAATCGAAAATTGAACGCTAAATGGACCGTGGGGGCAAGGGCGAAGTTGTATTCCAGTGTTTTTGAGTTTAAATCTGCTGGGAACGATGGGTACTTTGTGACCACCCAGGGAGAAAACAATATTCTAAGGAATAGTCTGGTGGCCGATGTATCCCTTCAATCTTCAGGGTTTCAAGGTATTTTTGATGCCGCCGATGGCGAACCGGCGGATTTGGCCAGTCTTTTGGTAAACCGTTCCCTCTTGGGCGGAAACCTTGGTGTAGGTTTCGATTTAGGGTTTACCCGCACCTTGGGTAAGCGTTCCTACCTAACGGCAAGCCTATTGGACGTTGGCTTTATACATCATAATAAGGATGTCACTAACTACACCTTTCGTGGTGCGGCCAGTAATGAAGGGATTGAATTTATCCTTCCCCGGGACCTCAATAACCTAACTACCGAAATTTGGCAAGAACTTATTGACGAGTTGGAACAACAGCTTCCTTTTGAAACCAATACCGATAGCTATATTTCTTTACGACCTATTAAGTTCTATGGTTCCTACCGCTATAATTTTGGGGAACCCAAAGGACGAACTAAGATTTGCGATTGCGGAACCCTACCAGAAGAAAAGGATACTACCTTTGATTATGTAAATGCCGTGGGCGCACAACTCTATGTTATCAATAGGCCACGCGGACCGCAAACCGCCTGGACAGCCTTTTACCAAAGACGGTTGGGAAAGGTTTTAGCGGTAAAGGCTACCTATACCGCAGATAAATTTACCCTATCCAATATAGGTTTTGGGGTCAACCTGCAAGCCGGACCTATTAACTTCTATGCATTGGCGGATAATCTTCTCGGCTATCAGAATATACCCAATAGCAACTACGCATCTTTACAATTTGGATTTAATATCCTATCTTGGAACAGAAATTGATTTCTGATATCCATGAAAAAAGTATTGCTCCTATCTGTTTTTTTGTTTGGCCTAGTCGCTACTTCAAATGCCCAATTCAACGATTACAAATACATTATTGTGCCCATAAAGTTTTCTGCCTTTAAAAACCAGAACGAGCATCAAACCAGCACGTTGATAAAATATCATATTGCCAAAAATGGGTTTAATGTGGTCTATGACAATGCGCTACCTGATGATGTCACTAAAAATCGCTGTTTGGGGTTGTATGTAGATTTTATAGATAAATCCTCCCTATTTACCACCAAAGCCTTTCTGGAGTTCAAAAAATGCGATGGTACCGTGGTATTTACCACAAAAGAGGGGCGTACAAAAATCAAAGAGTTCAAAGGAGCATATTCTGCTGTAATTGAACAAGCTGCTTCTTCCTTAATAGGAAAGGAACATGCGTACAAAGAAAAAGTGATGCCAAAGACGGTTACCACTGCGCCAACCCCTTCCGTAAAAGAAAAAATGGAAGAAAAAGAAGCAGTGATACCAGCGAAACCGGCATCAACGCAAAAATCTGTATCCGTTGTGGAAACGATGACAGAAAAAACGAAAGCTTCTGTAAAAGAAACGGCCGTTACCGCAACTAAACCTGTTACCAATACCCGGCCACCAAGTCCAACCATTGAAAAGCAAGCCACTAACGGAATACTCTATGCCCAGCCTATAGCCGGAGGTTATCAGTTGGTAGATACTACCCCAAAGGTTAAATATATACTGGAAGCAACTTCTATTGATGATGTTTTTTTGGTAAATCAAGATGGGATTAACGGAGTTGTTTTAAAAAAAGATGATACTTGGTATTTGGAGTACAAAGGTGCCAATGGTAAGGTTAGCAAAGAGCTGATCATCAAGTTTTAATAGTCATACCTATCCTTCCACCTTTTTTTTAGGAAATCCCTAAGTTGGTTTTCCCGTGTACTGTTTCCAGGGGTATAAAAAGTGGTTCCGGAAATAGCTTCCGGTAAGAACTCTTGGTCCGTAAAATTGTTTTTAAAATCATGGGCGTAGGCATACCCGTCCCCATACCCTAGGTCTTTCATTAGTTTTGTTGGGGCATTTCGTAAATGCAATGGTACGGATAAGTCCCCCGTTTCCTTTACTTTTTGTTGCGCAATCTTGATTGCCGCATAGCTGGCATTGCTCTTTTGGGAGCTGGCTAAGTAGGTAGCGCATTGGCTCAGCAAAATACGGGCTTCCGGATAGCCAATGGTCGTTACCGCCTGAAAAGTAGCGTTGGCCAGGACCAAAGCGGTAGGATTGGCATTGCCAATGTCCTCAGAGGCCGCAATGAGCATCCTTCTAGCAATGAATTTTACATCTTCACCACCCTCAATCATTCGAGCCAACCAATATACGGCACCATTAGGGTCGCTACCCCGTATGGATTTGATAAATGCCGAAATAATGTCATAGTGTTGCTCTCCGGTCTTATCATACAAGACCGTGTTTTGTTGTACTTTTTTAAGGACCAGATCATCAGTAATCGCAACCGTGCTCGTATTCTCACTGTTGACGAGCAACTCAAAAATATTCAGCAATTTTCTACCATCCCCACCGGACAAACGCAACAATGCCTCGGTTTCCTTTAATTTTATTTTCTTGTCTTTTAAGATAGCATCTGTAGCTATGGCCCGGTGCAGTAAGGCAATTAAATCGTCTTTAGAAAAAGGGTTTAAAATATAGACCTGGCAACGGGACAATAAAGCGGGAATAACTTCAAAACTTGGATTTTCCGTAGTGGCCCCAATAAGGGTGACCCAGCCTTTTTCAACGGCACCCAATAACGAATCTTGTTGCGATTTGCTAAAACGGTGGATCTCATCAATAAAAAGAATGGGATTCTTTGCCGTAAAAAGCCCGCCGCTTTGTTTTGCTTTGGCAATGATATCCCTAACATCCTTAACACCACTGCTTATGGCACTCAACGTATAAAAAGGGCGTTCACTCTGGGTGGCAATAATATTGGCCAAGGTGGTTTTACCGGTTCCCGGCGGTCCCCATAAAATTAAAGAAGGGATAATACCGGTTTTGATTTGATGGGTAAGTGAACCATTTTTGCCAACCAAATGACTTTGGCTTACGTAGGCTTCCAAGGTTTTGGGGCGTATGCGTTCTGCTAACGGTTGGTTCATCGTATAAAAGTAAAACAAATATGAAGATGACAATTTAACCGTTTTATGATTTATGGTAAACTAATTGCGATAAGAATAGCTAATGAAGGAAAACAATTATTTTAAATTCTCCTTGAATATGCTTCTGGCACCCCTATTTGTGGTCCTCACCATCTGGACCGTTTTCTGGTTGGAGCTGGAGTTAGGGGTAAGTTATAACAGTTTTGGTATTAGACCCCGGACACTTATTGGACTTAGGGGCGTGGTATTCAGTCCCTTTATCCATGGGTCCTTGTCACATTTGTACAACAACACCTTACCCATGGCGATCCTTACCCTTTCCTTAATGTATTTTTATAGGGGGAATGCCCTAAAAGTGCTACTGTATGGTATGTTGTTTTCCGGTTTATTGACCTGGATCATTGGGCGCGATTCCTACCATATCGGCGCGAGCGGAATGATCTATGTTTTAGCCAGTTTTATTTTTTTTAAAGGTGTCTTTACTAAATATTACAGGCTCATTGCCCTTTCTTTGGCTACGGTTTTTATCTATGGAAGTTTGTTGTGGTATATTTTTCCGGTAGAAGACGATATCTCTTGGGAAGGTCATTTGTCCGGTTTTATAACGGGACTGCTTTTAGCTAAAATAGTGAGAACCCCAATCCCCAAGACCAAAAAATACGCATGGGAAGCCGAGGATTATAACGAAGAGGAAGATGAGTTTTTAAAGCATTTTGATGAAGACGGTAATTTTATAGAATTGCCAAAGGAAGAAGAACCCCCAATAAAAATCAATTACCACTATAAAAAAGAACCGCCGGAAACCAAGGACTAGAGCGTACGCTGTCTAATAACTTCATACAGAAAGACACCGCAGGCCACGGAAACGTTTAAGGAGCCAATATCGCCCATAATGGGAAGCTTGGCAGTCTTGTCCAATAACTTGAGTAGGGAAGGGGATATTCCCTTTTCTTCAGAGCCCATGACAATTGCCGTGGGTACTTTAAAATCAACGGGGTACAAGGTGTCCTCCGCTTTTTCCGTTGCACCTACTACTTGTACCTTACTTGCTTGCAAATAAAAAACGACATCCTTTAAGTGGTTGACCTTGGCAATAGGGACCGTAAAGGCCGCACCTGCGGAGGTTTTTATGGTATCGTTTGTAATTGGTGCAGATCCGCTAGAGGGTACAATTATGGCATCTACCCCAGCACAGGAGGCCGTTCTGATAATGGCCCCAAAATTGCGGACATCCGTCACTTGATCTAGGAGTAATAACAACGGGGCTTCTTTTTGGCTTAAAATAGCTTCCATGAGGGTTTCAAAATTTTGAAACGCCACAGGGGAAATTTGGGCCACCGCCCCTTGATGGTTGTTAGACGTGAGTCTGTTGAGTTTTTCAAAAGGAACGTAAGAAACCGGGATACCCTCTTTTCTGGTAGCCGTTTCCAGCGCCTTGAATAGGTCTCCTTTTAAGCCTTTCTGTAGAAATAACTTGTTAATTGGCTTTTTGGATTCTATAGCTTCCAGTACAGCTCTTATGCCATATATAAGTTGGTCGTTTTTCATAATTGGGCAAAGGTAGGCAAACTCTTTTGTTAAGCATCCCCGCTATTTTGATTTAAGAATGAGACAAAAAAGGTGCAATTCCAAATTGCACCTTTTTTAACTGCGTTTGCTTATGGATTAGCCGTTTAGAAAGTCGATGACCTTGGTTAGGTCCTTCTCATTATTCACTTTTATTTTTTGGTCCTTTAAGTAGGCCTTAAGATTATTTTGCTGCTCGGTTTCCAATAGACCCAATAATTTTCTATTCTTGAGTTCAACAAAGTCAATGGATTTGCCACCTTCAATTTCAACATAATATTCCGCAGATTGCTTAAAGCGGGGTGGAACGCTTTTGACAAAAGAATTGGGAGATTTTGTACCTTCTTTAAAAGTGGTATTCAATCTTTTATAAAGTTTGAATTTTCCATCCCTTAACAGCGTAAGGTAACCATTTTTAGTTCTACCGGTTTTATCGATATAGGTTTTAAAGCTCATGGGTTTTCCTGCAACCATGATTTTAAGTTTTTTATCTTTGCTCAGCGCTTTTACGGATTCCTCGGATGGGTCATTTTTAATTTCCACTTCCTCGTTGTATGCATTATACCTATAAAATAAACTGCCTTCTTTTTCCTGGCCATAGAACAGTGTGGTAGGAAGAAATGTATTGGACATATAGGGAGAACCTTCAATACGGTCTTCATAATAATTGGTTTTTGAACCGGAATCTGTAATTGACCTTACGGCATATTTGTATATGGCGTCAGATAGCCCACGATCTGCACTTGCCGTGCTGCTGGAAAATTGTCCGGCGGTTTGCCCCTGTACTAAAAGGACAAACAGCCCAAAAACTGTAAATAAGATTACTTTTTTCATTTGATTGATTTTTAAATCTATTTGTAAGATACCAATTTAGTTGCTGGTATAAAAGAAATATTAGGCGGGAAACGTGGTATGGATTAGGAATTACTCTTGCAAGGAATGGGAGCTTAGAGGGCCATTATTGGATGAAGAGACGAGTATATCCCCATTTTTGGTTTGTACCCATTTGATGTCTTTGATATTTCCCTCCAAATACAACCCGGTTTTATGCCTAGGTAACACCGTATACCCATTTTTTCCATTGGATAATAGTACCAAACCGGATAAGGCATCCAACCTGGGGGTTTCTACCTCCATCTCGTATATGTTGCCAGCGAGAACAACGTCTTCAAACCCGTCATTGTTTAAATCCTTAAACTGCGTACTAAGTATTGGGGAGAGCTGGGCTAAGGTGGGGAGATACCTTTTTTCAAACGTACCGTTGCCTTTATTGACCAAAAGGACCGATTTAAATTCAGTCACCTCGTTTTCATAAGATGAGTTTAACTTATCACCATAAATATCCACTAGCTTGGCATTGGCAAACTCGGAATATGAGGTAAATTTTTGTTTTATAAATGGCATTTGCTGAGAAGAACATTCGCGTCCCCTTACAGGAACATAAGTGCCATTGTATTCTTTGCTCAATACAATGTCTGGGGTTCCATTGTCATCAAAATCATTGGCAAATATTTTAAAGGGTTTTTTCTTACTTGCTTTAAATTTTATGTTAAGCCCTGCATTGCCCACTATATAATCTGGTAGGCCATCTTTATTGATGTCCGTTTCGTTAATGGAAAACCACCACCCTTTATCTGCCAAGACCGTGTCTTCTGTTGGTAATAGATTGAAGTTTCCACCATTGTTCTGGAAAATTCCAATACCGGTCCATTCCCCAACGGCAATAAAGTCTTGCCAACCGTCCTTGTTAAAGTCAGTGACGACAAGGTCATTGATCACCCCAAAATTTTGGAGTCCAGGGGCTACGGTATCTGTTACGTCAAGGAGCTCCCCGTTATTGTTTTGGTATATGGTGGAGTTTGTTGGTAAGGGATAATTCTGGGGACGTATCCTATTTCCAACAATGATATCTTGATCCCCATCTTTATCAAAGTCCATGGCAATGACCGTTTTCCCACTTTTGGGGTATTGCTTTAAGGCAGCTACTTCCTTCTTTTTGAAATTCCCTTTTCCATCGTTTATATAAAGGCGGTCGGCATAATAAGAAGAATATTCGGCAAATTCATTTCCTCCACTAACCACAAAAAGGTCAAGGTCATGGTCTCCGTCCACATCAAAAAACGAAGCTTCCATATCCTCAGAATATTTATCGGCCAAAAAGGTTTTGGAGGTTCTTTTGATAAACGTTCCATTGGGCAATTGTTTGAATAAAGCACCTGCTTGCCCTGAAGCCCCTCCAATATAAAGGTCTTCCAAACCGTCGTTGTTAATATCACCTTTTGCCATAAAGGGCCCTAAATTTGACTGTTTATAGGGTAAGAGTACTTCTTTTTCAAAATCATCATACGTATTTTCTTGATGCTTAAAATCCAGTCCGGTAGCTGTAAAAGGGGTGCTGGCGAACAAGGTCTTTGCTTTGGTTGTAGGAGTATTTTTATTGGTTAAGGCATTTTGTTCTTCAAATGATAAGGTTGTATTGCTGGGAATATCATATTTTGTTTCCGTTTTCCCGCTTAACCAAGATACGGTTACGGAATCTATGGTTTTATGTCCTGCAACTCCAAAGTGGGCAATAGGATCTTGTGAAGAACGATAACCCCTTACTCTTCTAGATTCTATAAACTGGGTTTTTCCATTGTAATAAATCGTGATTTTTGGATAGGATTCCGAAAGTGTACCTGTGGCCTTGACATTAAGGTAGTTGCCCAAGTCCTTTTCCCTGCTCGTATTCTTGTACAAAAAACAATTTTCATCCATATTATTGACTACGATATCCAAATCCCCATCGTTGTCCAAATCCCCAACAGCGGCACCGTTGCTAAAAGAAAAGTTGGCAAGACCCCAGTTTTTTCCATTTTCTTTAAACTGTAGATTTCCCTTGTTTTCAAAAAGGACATTGGCCGTTTTTTCTGAGGGCATTTCTTCATATAGCCTTTTTTTAACGGATAGGGGGACCTTGTTTTTGTATTTCATCTTGGCCTTAAAAACATCCAACTGCAGGTCATTATCCAATGCATACCTTCTGTATCCATTGGTTACATAAACATCCTTGTCCTCATCATTGTCAAAATCAGATAGCAATACGGACCAACTCCAGTCCGTATTGGCCATTTCGGTAGATTGTGCAATATTTGAAAATGAACCACCTCCGTTATTAAGCTGTAAGGAATTGTACATATATTGATAATGAAAACCAGCTTTGTTGACCAAATAATCAAATCTTTTGGTGTCCATTGAGGCCATCAGGGTTTTTGATCTAATATGGTCGTTGGTGGCCATATCCAATACAAAAATGTCTTGTAGACCATCGTTATTGATATCCGCGACATCCATACCCATTCCAAAAAAAGAAATTTGTTTTGTAAAATCTTTTATTTGGTCGGTAAAAGTTCCGTTTTTATTATTAATAAAAAGCGCATCGGGGATATAATAATCGCTGGCTACATAGAAATCCAACCAACCGTCATCGTTAATGTCCGCAACAGAAAGTCCCAACCCAAAAATAGGACGTTCAATACCGCTAGCTTTGGTGATGTCCTTGAACTTTCCATTTTGGTTTTCATAAAAATGGGAGGTATTGTAATAGGTAGTTTCGGCATCTCGTTTAACGATGCGATATAGGTTTATGGGATCTACCCCATAAAGCTCGTTTTCATTCATTATAAAACAGTCCAGATCACCATCTTTGTCAAAATCAAAGAATACGGATTGCGTGCTTATTCCCATATCTGCCAGGCCATAATTTTCCGCTTCTTCTGTAAAAGTGTTGTCTTTTTGGTTGATGAACAACAAGTTTTTTCTATTTTCCCTGGTATTTGGTCCGCCTTGGGAGATGTAAATATCCATCCACCCATCATTATTGATGTCCACGACCGTAATGCCATTTCCCCATTGCTTGTTGTTATTGATGTTGGCACTCATGGAGATATCCTCGAAAGTAAGGTCGCCTTTATTTAAGAAGAGTTTATTGGCTACCTGGTTGCCTACAAAAAAAACATCCAATAAGCCATCGTTGTTAATATCGACTAACCCCACTCCCGCACCATTATAGAAGTAGTCGTAGTCAAAGAGATTGTCCCTAGTGGCAATATCTTCCTTAATGGTATTGGAAAAATGAAGGTTGGAGCTGGAACTTTCTATTTTTTTAAAGACGGTCGGATCCAGATTTTTTTGCTCGGTATTGTCTACGGTTTCTTTGCCCCGTTCCGTACAACCGAACGGAAAACTAAAAAGCAGCAGTATAAACAACTGGAAAGAGAAACGGACTGAAATATTTCTTATACGCATAACAAACGGTTCCATCATGGAAACTACTAAAATAGCGTCAATTAAGTTTTTAACAAAAAAAGGCCCAAACAACGTTGGGCCTTTTATGATGCTATGTTCTTAACTACAGATTATCAGGGCAGAAATCTAAAAGTTCGACACCTGTAGGCGGACCTGCGTCTGCTTGTTCAACTTCTATGACCATTGTTCCATTGGCTGAAACGACGGAAAAAGCTACTTCCTCATCAAATGACCCCCCTGAATAGGTGATTGATATGGTCTGTGTACCATCTGGAACTTCAAAAGTAAGGTCTTGGACAGACTCAGCAAAAGGTCGTGTACCATCATCAATGTTTTCAATAGTAAATGGGGTGCCTCCGTCAAGTGTAATGTTTAAAGCACCACCGTTCCATCCATCTCCAAAAGTATCCGTAGTACTTACCATCCAAGTGCCGGCTGTAGGCATTGATGGAGCACAAACAACATCAACGAAATATAGAAAAGGCGACCTAAAGAAAGATCCCGTAAGAGTACCAGAGTTGTCATCATTGGAGAATCTTCTGCCGTCCGTTAAAACCAATTCAAAACGGACAGTAAATTGATCACCTCCAAAAGTTTCTGCATCCGTTATCGCCAAGGTGGATAAAAAATCTGGCGTAGTCACGGAATAAGTTGTTCTTGGAAGTCCAAAAGGACCAGGACTAAAAGCAGAAGCAGGAATATTGTCAAATAGGACCTCGTCCCTACTGTTATCCGTTCCTCCTTCGGTTTCATCGTTAAACCCAAGAAATACGTCTAAAGAAGCCAGTAGCGCGCCTCCCTCTTGGTCTTGTTCTTCAACGGTTACGGTAAAAATACCGTTATCATCCAAATCACTTGTGGCAACATCGAACAAAATTGCAGAAGATTGGTCAATGGTTCTTAAAATTGCGCCTCGAGTAACATCGTTTAGTGCCTGATCAACAGTTTGATCACCGTCTTCGCAACCGTATTGGAATCCTACGGAAGCAATGGCTAGTATACCTAAAAACTTATATATTATTTTTCTCATTGTTCCTAAATTTTAATTTGCAGGTGGAAATGTAGGGCTTGCTGGGTTGGTATCCCAGAAAACCTGATTTGTTAGACTGGTTGAAGGATCTACATTGGGGTTGTTGATCACTTCGTTTTGTGGTCTTCTAAACGTTCTTGGGAACGGTCCCGGATCTGGCTCCCAGTTTGGAAGTACCGTTGTAGGGAACCCAGTTAAACGATAATAGTTGTAGGACTCAGTTGCCCCGCCGAACAATGTGGTAAAATATTGTTCCGCAAAAATATTCTCCCTATCATCACCGGTAGCTGCATTAAAAGCACTTACGATACCGTCTATGTAGGCTGTGACATCCATATCAGAAGGTGCCAATGACAAATCTGCAGAACCATCCAAGGCACCAAAAGATTGTACTTTAGCTATCGACTTTTCCAATCCAGCCCTTAAGAAAGTGGCTCTATCCGCATCACTTGATGCCATAATACCTCTCCAGAAATCTACGTAGGAAGCTAAGAAAATGGGCTCGATACCAGCACCACCGCCTCCTAATCCAAGATCAACATCAGCAAAACGGTTATCATCAAATAACCCGGCTGCAGGGTAAACACCAACTGCAGTACGTGCGATGTTATCTGGTGGAATACCTTCATCATTACCATGGGAACGGCCCCAATACCCATTGGATACACTACAATAGGTCAAACCTGCGTAATGAGGCGGGGGTACCACCAAAGAACAAGCCAATTGATCTTCAGAAGGTGGTGCATCTGCCCCTGGCGTTGCGTTGGACTGTCTGTAGAAATAATACCTGATTCTTGGGTCATTGTTATTTAACATTAACTCCATCATCCAATTGGATTGGTAGATGTTTGCTCCTGAAGGCGTATAGTCTGCAGCATAGTCAGGGTGTCTGTTATCAGGTTGTAACTCACTTGTACCATAACTCAATTCAAAATCCTGTGAAGTCTCCGCAATAAAGTTTCCTCCTGCAATGATGGCGTTAAATGCCGTTGTATTGCCGGTTAGTACATAAGAACGCAAACGAATAGTATTGATCAAACGAATCCAGTTATCCGTATCTCCTTGATAGAACAAATCTTGTGCTCCTTGATCCGCTGGCTCTAGGGCCAATGCCGCTTCCGCTTGATCTAGAAGCGAAAAAGCTGCGGCATAAACTTCTTCGCCACTGTCTAATATAGGTGCGGGGAACTCGGGGTTTCCAGCTTGGGATGCCACCGCTTCACCAATAAAATCAACAATTTGGAATAAGGAATGGGCATATAGGGTCTGTGCGACCGCTACATGAAAGGAAAAATCCGTTTCCGTATTTTCATTGATACTTTCCAAGGCTTGTAAGTTGGTCAAAATACCAACATCGATCAACGTACCTATATCATTATTACCAGAACTGTAGGTTCTAGCCCAAACATCGTTTAGCACATCACCACCTATTTGGTTGAAATAGTTTCGCCCAAAAAAGTAATCGATTCGCGTAAGTTCTGCGGCTTCATCAGAAAGTTCTGCCTGATTGGAGGCATATGCCAACTGTATGGAATTCAACAAAAGATTTGGATCCGCTTGGTCCGCAGACAAATCGTTTGGACTGACCCTTAGGTCAAGTTCGGTAGTTTCACATGAACTTATCAAAAAAGCCATGAAAAACAGTAGGGTAAAAGTTATCTTAAAATTTTTCATAATTATTTCTTTATCAACCATTTAATTTAGAATGATGCTTTTACACTGATACCATATCGTCGTGAACTAGGCCCGTTAAGGAAGTCAAACCCACGTCCGTTACCAATACCTACACCTTGTACATTAGGATCAAAGTTAGCTCCATCTGGAGTGTTGTAGGCATCATACCAAAGGTTAAAACCTTGTGCTGTTAGTGTAAGCGTCCCGAAAGGGGTCTTATCTAACCACTTTTGTGGGAAACTATAGCCTAAGGACACTTCTTGTAAACGGATTACCGAAGCATCATAAATTCTAGTTTCCGTGGGTCCAAACAACAAATTACTAAAGTAAAAAGTAGAGTTGTTTATTTGAGTAGTGTTGGGAACTGTAGCAACCCCAGCTGTACCTGCAGGAGCATTGTCCGGTAATGAGTCTTCTCTAAATCCTTGAAGAACAAAAGTATTCAAACGATCTGCAGTCTCTTCAATTAGCCCCCTACCTAATAAAGTGGCAATTGTTGCAGACATGATGTCCCCACCTTTGATGTGGTTTATCTGGAAACCAAAATTCCAGTTCTTGTACTTAAAGGTGTTGATGAAGTTCATTGTGTAATCTGGGATAGCATCACCTATGATAGGAACGCTTCCATCTTCCCTTGTCTCTACTTCTACGTAGTTACCGGCAGAATTGATTAAGGGATTTCCATTATCATCCCTTCTAATGGCCGTACCAACGATACTACCAAGGGATTGTCCTTGAATTGCGGCATTACCACCTTCATCCAAATCCCTTCCTAATAATAAGGGTCCTGCATAAGCGATGAAATCTTGTTCCTGTTCCGTAACAATTTCATTGTTCGTAAAGAAATTGATTCTAGAATTCCAGCTAAAGTTTTCGCCTTGGAAAATATCAATACCCAAATCGGCTTCTATACCTTCATTCTGTATCTCACCAATATTACTTTGTGTGAATGCGAAACCGGTTCCTGGAGGAAGTGGTTGTAGTACAATAAGGTCGTTGGTACGTTTATCAAAATACGTTACATCCAAGGAGATGCGGTTTTTCCAAAAACGGGATTCTATACCAAATTCCAACTCTTGAAGCAACTCTGGCTTTAAATCAGGATTGGCCAAGAAATTGTCTATTTGGTTTGTAGTCGTTGGGCTATTTCCATCTACGTCCGTGAAAATTTGGGTATTCTGCTGCACCACATTAATGGTTGGGAAAGCATTACTAGTATCAAAGTTGGCACTGGTACCAAAACCTGCCCTTAGTTTTAAGTAATTCAATCCGTTTTCGCTTTTTAACTCTGGAAAAGCATTGGTTCCTAAGAACGAAAGACTTATACCTGGATAGGTGATGTTTCGGTTTTCGGTGGTAAAGTTAGAAACCCAATCCGTTCTTCCAGAGAGGTTCAAGAACAAGAAATCATCATAGTCCAAGGTAGCCTGTCCTAAAAGACCTACAATATTCCGTGTTCTACTGAACTGTATGGGTGTCTGGTTTTCGTAGTTGAAATGCCTAGTGGTTCCAAATACGATTTGACCTGTACTTGCCACACCACTTTGATCAAAAGCATCTTGTCTAGACGTTGCACCAGCGGTAAATGTAAGTCGTAACTTATCGGATAGGTCATAATCCCCATTAACGGAAAGGAAGTGATCCCAAATGGTAGTGTTGTTGTCAAAGGTATCCAAGAACCCAAATATGGCTTGGGTAAATTCAACACCACCTCTATTGGAACTGTTTATGTTGCGTTCATTGGCGAAATCCAATCCTGTTCTCCAACCTAAACTTAAGTTGTCATTAATGTCATAGGAAATTTGAGTATTCCAGAAAAACCTGTTGGTCAACTGTCTAAACCGCACATTTTCTGCAACCCAACGTGGGTTGATGATATCGTTACCTTCACGATAGTACTGGCTGGAACCATCAGGTCTTTGGAAAGGCAATCCATTTAAATCCACACTTCTTGGTGTAAAAAGTACGTTACCATATACTGAAAGGCCGGTTACACCACTACCTTGACTCGCCGCAACTGGTGGGGTACGTACATCACTTCTACTGTAGTTCATAGTACCTGAAACAGTAAACTTATTAGAAAGTTTAGAACGTCCACCAAGGGAAATATTAAATCTACTAAACGTATTATTTGGCGTAAAACCATCTTCATCCAAATAGCCTAGGTTGGCGTTAAAGTTGGTATTACCATCCGGGGTCGAGCCTGCAATGTTAATGGAAGTGTTGGAAACACCACCAGGGCTAAAGAATCCACCAACGGAATCGTAAGGCCTATATTCATATCGTGCATCCGCAAATTCTGGGAAAGCCGCTCGCGTAGATGCCAATGCATTTGGATTGGCGTACGGGTGTATAATGGTTCCTGCTGCATCTATGTCAAATACCGCTGGAAAACTGTTTGGGTTTCCAAAACCGGCAACACCACCACTTTGGAAACTTGGTCCCCAGTTACTAAAGAACCAACCAAATGCTTGGTCAAAACCATTACCAAACTCATCTTGATAATCAGGTGCCGAGGCAAATTCGTTGGTAAAGTAGGATTGGGTAACCGTAATTTCCGTCTTTTTCTTTCCACCGGAAGCACCACCTGCTTTGGTAGTAATAAGGATTACCCCATTACGACCCTGTGTTCCGTAAAGTGTAGCTGCTGAAAGTCCTTTAAGCACCTCAATGCTTTCAATGTTGTTGGGGTCTAAATCCAAAAACCTGGAACTTTGTGGAGCACCACTTTCAAAGTTGTTGTTAACACCGTTCTGGTTGGTATTAGTGTCACTATTAAAAGGTACACCGTCTACAATAAACAAGGCTTGGTTGGTTCCACTAAATGAACTTAAACCTCTAATGGTAATATTTGTGGCAGAACCGGATTGTCCACCAGCTGCGGTAATGTTCACACCAGCCGCTTTGCCGGCAAGAACCCTGGCAACGTCACCTTCGGCCCGTTGTTCCAGCTGCTCAGAACCTACAGAAGAAACTGCATATCCCAATGCTTTCTTCTCCCTCTTGATACCTTGTGCGGTTACGACAACCTCTTCAAGAGCTTGGGCATCTTCTTCCATTTGTACATTGATAGTAGATTCCGCACCAACGGTCCTCCGTACATCTTTTTGTCCAATGTAGCTGAATAATAGGCTTTGACCTGGACTAGCGGTAATGGAGTACAATCCATCAAAATCAGTTTGGGTACCATTTGAAGTACCTTCGACGACAATGTTGACCCCGGGTAACGGCAGACCATCAGCGTCTGTTACCGTTCCTGAAATCGTCTTGTCCTGTGCAAACGCTAAATGCACTACCAACGCCATAAAAAGCGTTAGGATTCCATTAAGTTTTGTTCTCATTTTTAAGTAATTTGAATTAGCTAAGTAGCTAAACTCTTAATAATGTGTTAATAATCCAAGGAATTTTCACAAAAACTTCACAGAATGATGTAATTTTTATTTAATCTCAAAATCGATGCTTCAAATTGCGGTTGTGGCAATTGTTGACAATTTTTTTGATAATCCGCTAATTTGCATGTTCGCTAGGTAAACTATTTGCCCATACTTCAAGCAGCCTTTTAAGCAGGCGAATTTATTTGTTATAAGGAAAGGTTGGGTAGATTTATTGTGTAGGTGATTTGTTGGATTTTAGCTTGTTCTGTTATATGGATATTTATTCCATGTAAAAATAAACCCTACCCCATTTGATTACTAAGGAATTATCCCTACATTTGCAGCCCCAAAAAATGGGGTTTCTATTTTAATAATAAAGATGTAATGCCAACAATTTCACAATTAGTAAGAAAAGGAAGGGCCACAATTACCAAGAAGAGTAAATCGGCTGCTTTGGATTCTTGTCCCCAAAGACGGGGGGTTTGTACGCGTGTTTACACTACCACACCTAAAAAACCAAACTCTGCAATGCGAAAAGTTGCAAGGGTAAGGTTGACCAACGGTAAGGAAGTGAACGCATATATCCCCGGTGAAGGACATAACCTCCAAGAGCACTCGATAGTATTGGTTAGAGGCGGAAGGGTTAAAGATTTGCCAGGAGTTAGATATCACATCGTTAGGGGGGCTTTGGACACAGCAGGTGTTGCGGGCCGTACCCAACGTAGATCTAAATATGGGGCTAAAAGACCAAAAAGTTAATAAAAGAACTTTTAGAAAGAAACGATGAGAAAAAGACAGGCAAAGAAAAGACCATTACTTCCAGATCCAAGATTTGGGGACCAATTGGTAACGCGTTTTGTTAATATGATGATGTGGGACGGAAAGAAATCCGTTGCCTTTAAAGTATTTTACGATGCTATAGATATCGTAGAAGAGAAAAACACCAACGAAGAGAAGACGGCCTTAGAGCTTTGGAAAGACGCATTGTCCAATGTTATGCCGCATGTAGAGGTAAGGAGTAGAAGGGTTGGTGGTGCTACATTTCAAATTCCAATGCAGATTCGCCCGGACAGAAAGATTTCGACCGCTATGAAGTGGTTGATTTTGTATGCCCGTAAGCGTAACGAAAAATCTATGGCCCAAAAATTGGCGGCAGAGGTTTTAGCAGCTGCTAAGGAAGAAGGAGCTGCGGTAAAGAAGCGTGTGGATACCCACAAAATGGCCGAAGCAAACAAAGCATTTTCCCACTTTAGATTCTAACAAGCGAAATGGCAAGAGATTTAAAATATACAAGAAATATAGGGATTGCAGCGCATATTGATGCTGGAAAAACCACAACCACGGAGCGTATATTGTTTTATACCGGTGTTAGTCACAAGATAGGTGAGGTGCACGATGGTGCGGCCACTATGGACTGGATGGAGCAAGAGCAAGAGCGTGGGATTACGATTACTTCTGCTGCAACTACATGTACATGGCAGTTTCCAACGGAAAATGGAAAGCCAACGGCGGATGCCAAAGGATACCATTTTAATATTATCGATACTCCAGGCCACGTGGATTTTACCGTAGAGGTAAACCGTTCTTTACGGGTATTGGATGGTTTGGTATTCTTGTTTAGTGCGGTAGATGGTGTGGAACCACAATCCGAGACTAACTGGAGGTTGGCCGATAACTATAAAGTGCCTCGTATTGGTTTTGTGAACAAAATGGACAGACAAGGTTCCAACTTTCTTATGGTTTGTAAGCAAGTTAAGGATATGTTGGGTTCCAATGCAGTTCCCATTGTACTTCCAATTGGTGACGAAGCAGACTTTAAAGGAATCGTAGATTTGGCTAAGAACAGGGCTATCGTATGGCATGAAGAAGGCTTTGGGTCTACTTTTGATGTGGTTGATATTCCTGCTGAAATGGAAGCTGAGGTTAAAGAATACAGAGGTGCTTTGATTGAAGCTGTTGCCGAGTACGATGAAAATTTAATGGAAAAATTCTTCGAGGATGAAGATTCCATTACAGAGGAAGAAGTACATGCAGCACTTCGTGCAGCGGTTATGGATAGGGCTATTATTCCAATGATCTGTGGGTCTTCTTTCAAAAACAAAGGAGTTCAGTTTTTGTTGGATGCCGTATGTAGGTATTTGCCTTCTCCAATAGATAAAGATGATATTGTAGGGACCAATCCGGATAATGGAGAAGAAATCACTAGGAAACCAGATGTTAAGGAGCCTTTCTCGGCTTTGGCGTTTAAGATTGCTACTGATCCATTCGTAGGGCGTTTGGCATTCTTTAGAACCTATTCCGGTCGTTTAGATGCAGGGTCCTATATATTGAACAATCGTTCTGGAAAAAAAGAACGTATCTCCCGTATCTATCAGATGCATTCCAACAAACAAAATGCCATCGATTTTATCGAAGCGGGTGATATTGGTGCAGCGGTAGGTTTTAAGGATATCAAGACTGGGGATACCATGTCTGATGAAAAGCATCCTATCGTTTTGGAAAGTATGGATTTCCCGGATCCCGTAATCGGTATTGCGGTGGAGCCTAAAACCAAGGCCGATGTGGATAAGTTGGGGATGGCTTTAGGTAAATTGGCCGAGGAAGATCCAACCTTCCAAGTTAAAACGGATGAAGCTTCGGGACAGACCATTATATCCGGTATGGGTGAACTTCACTTGGATATTATTGTGGACAGATTACGTCGCGAATTTAAAGTAGATGTTAACCAAGGACAGCCTCAAGTAGAGTACAAAGAGGCTATTACGCAAAAAGCGGATCACAGGGAAGTCTATAAAAAGCAATCCGGTGGTCGTGGTAAATTTGCCGATATCGTCTTTACGTTGGAACCCGCTGAAGAAGGCAAGACCGGTTTGGAGTTTGTATCAGAAATCAAGGGTGGTAACGTTCCAAAAGAATTTATCCCATCCGTAGAGAAAGGATTTAAAATGGCCATGAAAAACGGTCCATTGGCCGGTTATGAAATGGATGCCATGAAGGTTGTTCTTAAAGATGGTTCTTACCATGATGTGGATTCTGATCAACTTTCGTTTGAGTTGGCTGCCAAAATGGGGTACAAAGCTGCTGCCAAAGCCGCTAAAGCCGTAATCATGGAGCCGATAATGAAGTTGGAAGTATTGACCCCTGAAGAAAATATGGGTGATATTGTTGGTGATTTGAACAGAAGGAGAGGCCAAGTTAGTGATATGTCCGATAGGGCCGGTGCCAAGGTGATCAAGGCTACGGTTCCGTTATCAGAAATGTTCGGTTATGTAACCTCATTAAGGACATTGTCATCAGGTAGGGCAACATCAACAATGGAGTTCTCGCATTATGCGGAAACACCAAGCAATATTTCAGAAGAAGTTATTAAAGCAGCTGTGGGTGCACCAGCTTAAATTGTAGAACAATGAGTCAAAAAATAAGAATAAAATTAAAGTCCTACGATCACAATTTGGTGGATAAATCTGCTGAAAAAATTGTTAAGACCGTAAAGACAACAGGTGCTGTGGTAACAGGTCCAATTCCTTTGCCTACGCACAAAAAGATATTTACAGTGTTGCGTTCACCACACGTGAACAAGAAATCAAGAGAGCAGTTCCAGTTAAGTTCTTACAAGAGGTTATTGGATATTTATAGCTCTTCTTCCAAAACAATTGATGCTTTAATGAAATTAGAGTTGCCAAGTGGTGTGGAAGTCGAAATAAAAGTGTAAATTTGCACGCCCTTAGAATTAAGGGATACATGTCCTGAGCTGCGAGCGAGGGAAAAACGGTGAAAGAAAAAAATCTGGGTCAGAGGATTTTCTTGACCCTTTTTTAATGTCATTAAGTTGACAAATAGAGGATTAAAACAAGTAATACTAACAAAATGTCTGGGTTAATAGGAAAGAAAATCGGCATGACCAGCATCTTTGACGAGAACGGAAAGAATATTCCATGTACCGTCATTCAAGCTGGACCATGTGTCGTTACCCAAGTCAGAACCGAAGAGGTAGACGGGTATAGTGCCCTTCAACTAGGTTTCGATGACAAGGCAGAAAAGCGTGCGAACAAGGCTGAAATGGGCCATGTGAAAAAAGCAGGCGCTTCTCCTAAGAAAAAGGTCGTTGAATTCCGTGATTTTGAAGGTGAATTTAAATTAGGTGATACCGTTGGTGTCGACCTTTTTCAAGAAGGTGAATTTGTAGATGTTATTGGTACATCCAAAGGTAAAGGCTTCCAGGGGGTTGTTAAAAGACATGGCTTTGCCGGTGTTGGACAAGCTACCCACGGGCAGCATAATAGGTTAAGGGCTCCTGGTTCCATTGGTGCAGCTTCGTATCCTGCACGCGTTTTCAAAGGAATGAAAATGGCAGGTAGAATGGGTGGTGATCGCGTAACCGTTCAAAACCTAAGAGTGCTTAAGGTAGTTCCAGAGAAAAACTTGATTGTTGTCAAAGGAGCGGTGCCTGGTCATAAAAATGCTTACGTAACCGTAGAAAAGTAAGGTAATGAAGGTAGCAGTTTTAGATAGTAAAGGAAAAGATACGGGCAGGAAAGTGGAGCTTTCCAAAGACGTATTCGGTATAGAGCCAAACGATCATGCCATTTATTTGGATGTTAAACAGTATTTGGCACATCAAAGACAAGGTACGCACAAGGCAAAGGAAAGAGCTGAGATTGCAGGTAGTACCAGAAAGATAAAGAAGCAAAAAGGTACTGGTACCGCAAGGGCCGGTAGTATCAAATCCCCTGTTTTTAGGGGTGGTGGTAGAATTTTTGGCCCTAGGCCAAAAGATTACACCCAAAAATTGAATAAGAACGTAAAGCGTTTGGCCCGTAAATCGGCATTAAGCCAAAAGACATTGGACAAGGCGTTGGTCGTTATTGAGGATTTTGGTTTTGATACACCAAAAACAAAAGATTTTGTAGGTGTTTTAAGTGCTTTAGGTATTGAAAACAAAAAGTCGTTGATCATCTTGGGTGACAATGATAATAATGTATATTTGTCGTCGCGAAATTTTAAAGGCTCTGAAGTTGTAAAGAATTCAGAATTAAGTACTTATAAGATACTTAACGCTAAAAGTCTTGTCTTAACGGAAAGCGCGGTAGAAAGTATACAAGCTAATCTAGCTAAATAAATAGGACATGAGTGTGTTGATAAAGCCTATAATAACAGAAAAGATGACCGCGGATAGCGAGCTTTTCAATCGTTATGGTTTCTATGTTGACCCAAAGGCCAACAAATTACAGATTAAAGAAGCCGTAGAGACTGCTTATGGTGTTACCGTTGAAAAAGTGAGGACGATGAATTATGGTCCGGAACGTAAGACACGATATACCAAAACAGGAATACAACATGGTAAGACCAATGCCCGTAAAAAGGCAATTGTCGATGTTGCAGAAGGAGATATCATTGATTTTTACAGTAATCTATAAAGAGGAGTAATGTCAGTTAGAAAATTAAAACCAATCACTCCCGGACAGCGTTTTAGAGTAGTAAACGGATTTGACGCCATTACTACTGATAAGCCGGAGAAAAGCTTGCTTGCTCCGTTAAAAAAGTCGGGAGGTAGAAACAGTCAAGGAAAAATGACCGTAAGCCATAGAGGTGGTGGTCATAAAAGAAGGTATCGCGTTATCGATTTCAAAAGGGACAAGCAAGGTGTTGTCGCGGAAGTGAAATCCATTCAATACGATCCCAACAGAACCGCTTTTATCGCACTTTTGGAATATAAAGATGGGGAAAAGCGCTATGTGGTTGCCCAGAACGGCCTTCAAGTAGGTCAAAAATTGGAATCCGGTGACAATGCTGCCCCAGAAATTGGGAATGCACTTATGCTAAAGAACATTCCATTGGGTACTATAATTTCCTGTATCGAGCTTCGTCCTGGACAAGGTGCCGTTATGGCAAGAAGTGCAGGTACTTTTGCACAGCTTATGGCAAAAGACGGAAAGTTCGTTACCGTAAAGCTTCCTTCAGGTGAAACCAGACTTATATTGGCCAACTGTTTGGCAACAATAGGTGCGGTTTCCAACTCTGACCACCAATTACTGGTTTCCGGTAAGGCCGGTAGAAGCAGATGGTTGGGTAGAAGACCAAGAACACGTCCGGTAGTGATGAACCCTGTCGATCACCCAATGGGTGGTGGTGAAGGTCGCGCTTCAGGTGGTCACCCAAGGTCTAAGAACGGTATTCCTGCCAAAGGATTTAGAACACGTTCCAAAACCAAGGATAGCAATAGATATATCATAGAACGTAGAAAGAAATAAAAGAAAAAGTACATGGCACGTTCATTAAAAAAAGGACCTTACGTTCATCATAGTTTAGAAAAGAAAGTCCTACAGAATAAGGATGCTGGTAAAAAGACCGTAATCAAAACATGGTCAAGGGCATCAATGATTACTCCAGATTTTGTAGGGGAGACAATAGCCGTGCATAACGGTAGGCAATTTGTACCAGTATATGTCACCGAGAATATGGTGGGCCATAAATTAGGGGAATTTTCACCAACACGTTCTTTTAGGGGGCATGCAGGTGCTAAAAACAAAGGAAAAAAGTAAGCTATGGGAGTTCGAAAAAAGCAAATGGCTGAAAGAATCAAGGCAGAGAAGCGAGAAATGGCTTTTGCCAAGTTGAACAACTGCCCTACATCACCTCGAAAAATGAGGTTGGTCGCTGATTTGGTTAGAGGTAAGAACATTGAGATGGCTTTGGCGATTTTAAGATTTAGCCAGAAGGAAGCTTCTAGAAAACTGGAAAAATTGTTGTTATCGGCAATTGCTAATTGGGAAGCAAAAAATGAAGATGCCAGTATCGAGGACGCGAATCTGTTCGTAAAGGAAATTCGTGTAGATGGTGGTACAATGTTAAAGAGATTGAGACCTGCACCCCAAGGAAGGGCGCATAGAATAAGAAAACGCTCAAACCACGTAACCATGGTTTTGGGTGCTAACACTAACACAGAAGCTAACGCATAATATGGGACAGAAAACCAATCCGATAGGAAATCGCTTAGGAATCATCAGGGGATGGGAATCTAACTGGTATGGCGGAAACGATTATGGGGATAAATTGGCTGAGGATGACAAGATCAGAAAGTACATCCATGCACGTTTGGCAAAAGCTAGTGTTTCTAGGGTAATTATTGAGCGTACCTTAAAATTGATTACGATTACGATAACTACGGCTAGACCGGGTATCATTATCGGTAAAGGGGGCCAAGAAGTTGATAAGTTGAAAGAGGAGTTGAAAAAGATTACCAATAAAGAGGTACAGATCAACATCCATGAAATAAAAAGACCGGAAGTAGATGCACATTTGGTTGCTGCCAGTGTAGCGCGCCAGATTGAAAGTAGAATCTCTTACAGAAGGGCCATAAAAATGGCTGTCGCAGCAGCGATGCGTATGAACGCAGAAGGGATTAAAATTCAGATTTCAGGTCGTTTGAACGGTGCGGAGATGGCACGTTCAGAATCATATAAAGACGGTAGGATTCCATTATCTACCTTCAGGGCCGATATCGATTACGCATTGGTAGAGGCGCATACCACCTACGGAAGATTAGGAATAAAGGTATGGATTATGAAAGGTGAGGTATATGGTAAGCGCGAATTGTCTCCTTTAGTAGGTCTTTCCACAGGTAATAAAGGTGGTAAGAATGATGGTGGAAAAAGACAACAACGTCGTAGAAAATAATTAAGGTAAAGAAAAGGTAAGATGTTACAGCCGAAAAGGACAAAGTTTCGTAAAGCCCAGAAGGGGCGTATGAAAGGGAATTCACAACGAGGTCACCAGCTTTCCAACGGAATGTTCGGAATCAAATCAATGGACTCCCATTTTATTACTTCCCGTCAAATAGAAGCGGCTCGTATTGCTGCGACTAGGTATATGAAAAGGCAAGGACAATTGTGGATAAAAATTTTCCCGGACAAGCCTATTACAAAGAAACCATTGGAGGTAAGGATGGGTAAAGGTAAAGGTGCCCCAGAATATTTTGTGGCTGTTGTAAAACCAGGTAGGATCATGTTTGAGGTTGCCGGTGTACCACATGATATTGCTAAAGAAGCATTGCGCTTGGCCGCACAGAAATTACCAGTAAAGACAAAATTCATAGTTGCCAGGGATTACGACGCAGCTTAAAAAACTGATACGAGATGAAACAAGCAGAGATAAAAGAACTATCGGTTGAGGAGCTTCAGCAGAAATTGATTGAAATCAAAAAGGAATATGCGGATTTAAAAGTGGCGCACGCAGTGACACCCCTAGAGAATCCAATGCAGATTAGAAAAATCAGAAGAACGGTGGCGAGATTGGCAACAGAGTTAACTAAAAGGGAATTACAATAACGGGTTCGGCCTTATGGAAGAAACAGCAAGAAATTTAAGAAAAGAAAGGATTGGCGTAGTAACCAGTAACAAAATGGAAAAATCCATTGTAGTTGCAGAGGTAAAACGTGTAAAGCATCCTATGTACGGTAAATTCGTTTTGAAGACCAAAAAGTATGTTGCCCATGATGAAAAGAATGACTGCAACGAAGGCGATACCGTAAAAATTATGGAAACCCGACCATTGAGTAAGACCAAGTGTTGGAGGTTGGTAGAAATCCTTGAAAGAGCTAAATAATTATGTTACAGCAAGAATCTAGATTAAAGGTTGCGGATAATACAGGTGCTAAAGAGGTGCTCACTATTCGTGTTCTTGGAGGAACAAAAAGAAGATACGCCTCTGTAGGTGACAAGATTGTGGTTACTGTAAAAGAAGCTACGCCAAATGGTGGGGTAAAGAAAGGTTCAGTTTCCACAGCTGTTGTGGTAAGGACCAAAAAAGAGGTGAGAAGACCGGATGGATCGTATATCCGTTTTGATGATAACGCCTGTGTTTTGCTTAATCCTACAGGTGAAATGAGGGGAACAAGGGTTTTTGGGCCTGTAGCAAGGGAGTTGCGAGACAAGCAGTTCATGAAAATTGTTTCATTGGCCCCTGAGGTGCTATAATTGAATGTGAAGAAATGATAAAGTTAAAGATAAAAACAGGAGACACGGTTAGGATTACCGCCGGGGACCACAAAGGTTCTGAAGGAAAGGTACTGCGTGTTGATGCTGAAAAAAATAAGGCCGTTGTAGAGGGTGCTAATTTGGTTTCCAAACATGAAAAACCAAGTGCAAATAATCCTCAAGGTGGTATAGTTAAAAAGGAAGCACCTATCCATATTTCAAATTTGTCGCTTGTGGATTCCAAAGGGGAAGCAACAAGGGTTGGTTATGAAGTTAGAGATGGTAAAAAAGTAAGGGTTTCTAAAAAATCCGGTGAAATAATCTAGTTATGAGTTACATTCCAAGATTAAAGCAAGAATATAAGGAACGTGTGATCAAGGCCCTATCAGAGGAGTTCGGTTACAAAAACGTCATGCAAGTACCTAAACTGCAAAAAATTGTGGTAAGTAGAGGTGTTGGAGCAGCTGTTGCCGATAAAAAGTTGATCGATCATGCCGTAGAAGAATTGAGCAATATTACGGGCCAAAAAGCGGTAGCTACCATGTCCAAAAAGGATGTCGCGGCTTTCAAACTGCGTAAAGGCATGCCCATTGGAGCCAAAGTAACCCTGCGCGGTGAGCGTATGTATGAGTTTTTGGATCGTTTGATTACTACGGCCTTGCCAAGGGTACGTGATTTTCAGGGGGTACGGGCAACCGGATTTGACGGTAGGGGAAATTATAGCTTAGGGGTTACCGAGCAGATTATCTTTCCTGAAATCAATATCGATAGGATAAACAGAATCAACGGTATGGACATCACTTTTGTGACCTCTGCCGAGACAGATAAAGAAGCGAAATCATTGTTAACCCAACTAGGGATTCCCTTTAAAAAATAAGTATGGCTAAAGAATCAATGAAAGCCCGTGAAAGAAAAAGGGCAAAAACAGTAGCAAAATACGCAGCTAAGCGCAAAGCTTTAAAAGAAGCGGGCGACTATGAAGCTTTACAAAAGCTTCCCAAGAACGCTTCTCCGGTAAGAATGCGTAACCGTTGTAAATTAACGGGGAGACCAAGAGGATACATGAGGACCTTTGGTATATCTAGGGTTACGTTTAGGGAAATGGCCAACCAAGGATTGATACCTGGTGTGAAAAAAGCAAGTTGGTAAACAGAATTAAAGAGTAGTAGAAATGCTTACAGATCCAATATCAGATTATTTAACACGAATTCGTAATGCCAGTAGAGCTGGTCATAGAGTCGTGAGTATTCCGGCATCCAACCTTAAAAAGGAGATGACAAAAATTTTGTTTGACCAAGGCTATATCCTTAGTTACAAATTTGAGGATGATTCCGTACAAGGAAATATCAAGATAGCTTTGAAATACGATAAGTTCACAAAAGCACCGGTAATCAAAAAATTACAGCGTGTTAGTAAGCCAGGTCTTAGAAAATACACCGGTATGGAAGATTTGCCACGGGTATTGAACGGTTTGGGTGTTGCTATTGTCTCTACCTCACACGGGGTAATGACAAGCAAGCAGGCCAAGCAAGAGAACGTAGGTGGTGAGGTATTGTGCTACGTATATTAATAAAGAGTAAAGTTTAGGGAAATGTCTAGAATAGGTAATAATCCAATTTCAGTTCCAGAAGGAGTTACTGTAGAAATCAACGATGGCGTAGTGACCGTTAAAGGGAAACTTGGCGAGTTGACACAAGAATTTTCTGCGGTAGAAGTAGCCATGGAAGATGGAAACATCATGGTCAAAAGACCATCGGATTCCAAAGAAAGCAAGTCAAAACACGGATTGTACAGATCTTTGTTCTTGAATATGGTAGAAGGTGTGTCCAAAGGATGGACCAAAGAATTGGAGTTGGTAGGTGTTGGTTACAGGGCTAGCAACCAAGGGCAAAAATTGGATTTGGCCTTAGGTTTCTCACATAATATTGTAATGGATGTTGCCCCAGAGGTAAAGATTGAAACCATCTCTGAAAAGGGTAAAAACCCAATCGTGAAGTTAACATCGCACGATAAACAATTGGTAGGCCAAGTAGCGGCAAAAATCAGGGCTTTCCGCAAGCCAGAGCCATACAAAGGAAAAGGTATCAGGTTCGTTGGAGAGCAAATCAGAAGAAAAGCAGGTAAATCAGCTTAATAATAAGGAATTATGGGATTGTCCAAAACCGATAGAAGATTACGAATCAGAAGGAGGATTAGAAAGATTTCTGCAGGAACAGAAGCAAGACCTCGTTTATCCGTATTTCGTAGTAATAAAGAAATATATGCCCAATTGATAGATGACGTTAATGGTAAAACATTGGCGGCAGCATCTTCTAGGGATAAAGATATTGATGCCAAAGGGACCAAAACCGAGGTGGCCAATGCAGTTGGTAAAGCCATTGCAGAGAAAGCCAAAAAAGCAGGTGTAGAAACCGTTGCTTTTGATAGGGGGGGGAACTTATACCATGGTAGAGTAAAATCATTGGCAGAAGGTGCCAGAGAAGCAGGACTAAAATTCTAAATCAATATGTACCAGAATTATAAAAACGTAGAAATAGTTAAACCGGGCGGTTTAGAATTAAAGGACAGACTTGTTGGTGTACAACGTGTTACCAAAGTAACAAAAGGTGGTAGGGCTTTTGGTTTCTCCGCAATTGTTGTCGTAGGTGATGAAAACGGTGTTGTGGGCCATGGCCTTGGTAAATCCAAAGAAGTAGCTACGGCGATAGCCAAAGCTATTGAGGATGCCAAGAAAAATTTGGTAAGGATTCCTTTGACCAAAGCGACATTGCCGCATGAGCAAAAAGGAAAATACGGTGGTGCTAGGGTATTTATTAAGCCTGCATCCCAAGGTACCGGGGTAATTGCCGGTGGTGCCGTACGTGCGGTATTGGAAGCGGTTGGGGTACATGACGTACTTTCAAAATCCCAAGGGTCCTCTAACCCGCATAATGTGGTAAAAGCTACTTTTGATGCTTTGTTGCAATTAAGGGATGCCGGTACGGTAGCTAAGGAAAGAGGCGTTAGTTTAGAAAAAGTTTTTAAAGGATAATAAGTGATGGCGAAGATTAAGGTGAAACAATTAAAGAGTGCCATTAAGAGACCTCAGAACCAGAAAAGGACTCTTGAGGCTTTGGGACTAAGGAAAATTGGACATGTTGTGGAACATGATGCAACGCCAAATATCCTAGGAATGATAAAAAAAGTAGAACACTTGGTTTCCACAGAGGAAGCTTAAAGCAACAATAAGATGGATTTAAGTAATCTAAAACCAGCAGAAGGAGCAGTAAACCGAGATGGAAAACGTCTTGGCCGCGGACAAGGTTCAGGAAAAGGTGGTACTGCTGCAAGAGGACATAAAGGAGCTAAGTCTAGATCGGGTTATTCCAAGAAAATTGGATTTGAGGGTGGACAGATGCCTTTGCAAAGACGTGTTCCTAAATTTGGTTTTAAAAATATCAATCGCAAGGAATACCAGGCGGTCAATTTGGACAAATTACAGACCTTGGTAGATGACAAAAAGATTAAAGGTGATATTACTTTTGATGTTTTGGTAGAACACAGATTGGTTAGAAAAAATGAGTTGGTCAAAATTTTAGGTAATGGCGAATTAAAAGCCAAAGTAAAAGTTTCGGCCCATAAGTTTAGTGCTTCTGCCAAAGCGGCCATTGAGGCAGCTGGAGGTGAAGCCATAAGTTTATAATACTGGTATATTATGAAGAAGTTTATTGAGACTATATCCAATATTTGGAAGATTGAAGAATTGAGACAACGTATTTTAATGACGTTGGTCTTGTTGCTTGTCTACCGTTTTGGTGCACAAGTAGTGCTTCCTGGTATTGATACAGCTCAATTGGCCAGTCTTTCTGCAAATGCAGGGGACGGTATTTTGGGAATTTTAAATGCGTTTACCGGCGGTGCCTTTGCCAATGCTTCTGTTTTTGCTTTGGGGATTATGCCATATATATCTGCATCCATTGTGGTACAGTTAATGAGTATTGCAATCCCATATTTGCAGAAATTGGATAAAGAAGGGGAGAGCGGAAGAAAAACCAAAAACCAGATTACCCGTTGGTTGACGATTGCCATTTGTATCGTTCAAGCACCGGCTTATCTGTATGGTTTAGGCGCTTTGGGTGTTCCGGACAGTGCATTTGTTTTGGGTAAAGGCTTAAATTTCATAGTTCCAGCGGTAATCATCTTGGTCACAGGGTGTGTTTTTGCCATGTGGTTGGGGGAAAAAATCACCGATAAGGGTATTGGTAATGGAATATCCTTGCTTATTATGATCGGGATTATCGCTACAATGCCGCAATCCTTCGTTCAGGAGTTTGTTTCCAGAACAACCAACAACACAGGTGGGCTAATGTTTATCTTGATTGAATTGATTATATGGTTCTTGGTGATTTTGGCCAGTGTGCTTTTGGTGATGGCCATTCGTCAAATACCGGTCCAATATGCAAGAAGGACTGCGTCTGGAGGATATGAGAAAAACGTAATGGGCTCCCGTCAGTACATTCCGTTGAAATTAAATGCCTCCGGTGTAATGCCCATAATCTTTGCACAGGCAATTATGTTCGTTCCCGGACTTATAGGTAGTGCCGGTTTTGTAAAGGATACCGCTTTTGGACAATGGATGCAGGTAAATTTTGCTGATATTTTTGGATTGGCGTATAACATTTTGTTCGCCGTCCTTATCATCATCTTTACCTATTTCTATACGGCCATTACCGTTCCTACGAATAAAATGGCGGATGATCTAAAAAGAAGCGGAGGTTTTATTCCTGGTATTAGACCAGGTAAGGAGACCGGGGATTATTTGGATAAGATAATGTCATTGATCACCTTCCCAGGTTCTGTTTTCTTGGCGTTGTTGGCCGTATTGCCGGCAATAGTCGTAAAGTTAATGGACGTGCAAGCGGGATGGGCCTTATTTTACGGGGGAACCTCTTTGCTAATTATGGTAGGGGTTGCCATTGATACCGTACAACAAGTGAATTCGTATTTGTTGAATAGGCATTATGACGGTTTGATGAAAACCGGAAAAAATAGAAAAGTAGCTTAAATAGAAGTTAGATGCTAGAGGTTGGATGTTAGATGAATTCACAATTTTGAATAAAGTGGCTAACTGAAAACTTAGAACTGAAAACTAAAAACTGAATATGGCAAAACAGCCAGCAATAGAACAAGACGGATCAATCATCGAAGCATTGTCAAATGCAATGTTTCGTGTAGAATTGGAAAACGGTCATGTGGTAACGGCACATATCTCTGGGAAAATGCGTATGCACTATATTAAGTTGCTTCCGGGGGACAAGGTAAAACTTGAAATGAGTCCCTATGATTTGACCAAAGCAAGAATTACATACAGATATTAAGATGAAGGTTAGAGCATCAGTAAAGAAAAGAAGTGCCGACTGCAAGATTGTTCGCAGGAAGGGCAGATTATACGTAATCAACAAAAAGAATCCTAGATTTAAACAAAGACAAGGGTAATTATGGCTAGAATTGCAGGGGTAGATATACCAAAACAAAAGCGTGGTGTAATTGCACTTACTTATATCTTCGGAGTAGGTAAGAGCCGTGCCAAAGAGATTTTAGAAAAATCTGGCGTTAGCGAGGATAAAAAGGTCACGGAGTGGAATGATGATGAGATAGGTAAGATTCGTGATGCCGTAGCTGCTTACACTATTGAAGGTGAGCTTCGTTCAGAAACGCAATTGAACATCAAACGTTTGATGGACATTGGCTGTTACAGAGGTATCCGTCACAGATCTGGATTGCCTTTACGTGGGCAACGTACCAAGAACAACTCTAGGACAAGAAAAGGAAAGCGTAAAACGGTTGCCAACAAGAAAAAAGCAACTAAATAATAAATAGTCATTGGTAGTCAGCTGTTAGATGAATCTGTTTGAAATAGCAATGTTTAGGATTCTAACAACTATACACTAACAACTACAAACTAAGAATATGGCAAAAGCAAATAGCAAAGCAACAAAAAAGCGCAAGGTAATCGTTGATTCCAATGGGGAAGCACACATTACAGCGTCTTTCAACAACATCATCATTTCTTTGACCAATAAGAAAGGTGACGTTATCTCTTGGTCCTCTGCAGGAAAGCAAGGATTCAGGGGTTCTAAGAAGAATACTCCATATGCTGCCCAAGTAGCGGCTGAGGATTGTGCCAAAGTTGCACATGAAGCAGGATTGCGTAAAGTAAAGGTCTATGTAAAAGGACCTGGTAATGGTAGGGAGTCCGCCATTAGGACCATACACAACTCTGGGATTGAGGTTACGGAAATCATTGATGTAACACCAATGCCGCACAACGGTTGTAGACCACCTAAAAGAAGAAGAGTTTAATTAATTATAAATGGTTCGCTTAGGCGGATTTTCACTGAAGGTGTACTATAGATTATCGAAGGATAAGCCTTAATTCATAATCACACTTTCCTAAAACAAGAAGATGGCAAGATATACAGGACCAAAATCAAAGATCGCCCGTAAATTCGGTGAAGCGATATTCGGGGACGACAAGGCCTTCGAAAAAAAGAATTACCCTCCGGGGCAACATGGTAACAACCGTCGCCGTGGTAAAAAATCAGAATATGCGATCCAGTTAATGGAAAAGCAAAAAGCCAAGTATACCTACGGTATTTTGGAGCGTCAGTTTAGAAACCTGTTCGCAAATGCCAAAAGAAAAGAAGGTGTGACCGGTGAAGTGCTTTTGCAGCTTTGTGAATGCCGTTTGGACAACGTAGTATATAGAATGGGCATTTCCCCTTCAAGAAGAGGGGCAAGGCAATTGGTATCGCACAGACATATTACGGTCAATGGGGAATTGGTAAACATTCCATCATACTCCTTAAAAGCCGGTGATGTTGTTGGTGTTAGGGAAAAATCCAAATCAGTACAAGCTATCAATGATTCATTGGACAATAATAGCAGTGTATACGAGTGGATTACTTGGAACAGGGATAAGAAGGAAGGTACTTTTGTATCCGTTCCAGAAAGACTACAGATTCCAGAGAACATCAAAGAGCAGTTGATCGTCGAGTTATATTCTAAATAAAAACAACACTAATCCACATGGCATTACTAAATTTTCAGAAGCCCGATAAAGTTATAATGATTGACTCAACAGATTTCGAGGGGAAATTTGAATTTCGCCCCCTGGAGCCTGGTTATGGATTAACTGTTGGGAACGCATTGCGTAGAGTATTACTTTCCTCATTGGAAGGTTTTGCAATAACCTCGGTAAGAATGGACGGAGTGGAGCACGAGTTTTCCGTGATTCCCGGTGTTGTAGAAGATGTTACCGAAATGATCTTGAACCTAAAACAAGTAAGGTTCAAAAGACAGATAGAAGATGTAGAAACGGAAACGGTTTCAATTTCCGTAAACGGTAAAAGCCAATTGACGGCCGGTGACTTCCAGAAGTTCATCTCTGGGTACCAAGTATTGAACCCAGATTTGGTGATCTGTAATATGGATTCCAAAGTGGCCATCAATATGGAAATCATCATTGAGAAAGGTCGCGGTTATGTGCCAGCGGAAGAAAACAAAAAGTCCAATGCCCCCTTAGGGAGTATTGCCGTTGATTCCGTATATACACCGATTAAAAATGTAAAGTACAGTATTGAGAACTTTAGGGTAGAGCAAAAGACCGATTATGAAAAATTGGTTTTTGAAATCGTAACCGACGGTTCCATACATCCTAAGGATGCCCTAACCGAGGCCGCCAAGGTTTTGATACACCACTTTATGTTGTTCTCTGATGAACGTATTACCCTGGAGGCGGACGAAATTGCACAAACGGAAACCTATGATGAGGAATCCTTGCACATGCGCCAGTTGTTAAAAACAAAATTGGTGGATATGGATTTATCCGTTAGGGCCTTGAACTGTTTGAAAGCAGCGGAAGTCGATACCTTGGGTGATTTGGTGTCTTTCAATAAGAACGACTTAATGAAGTTTAGGAACTTCGGTAAAAAATCCTTGACGGAACTGGAAGAGTTGGTCATCAACAAAGGACTTCAGTTTGGTATGGATTTGGCAAAATATAAATTAGATAAAGATTAGTAATCATATTTTGCTCTCCCGTTAATTACCGGGATTTGGTAGCAAGATGATAAAAAAAGAAGATGAGACACGGAAAAAAATTCAATCACTTAGGCAGAAAGGCAGCGCATAGAAAAGCAATGTTGGCCAATATGGCTTCTTCCTTAATTGAACATAAAAGAATCAATACTACAGTAGCAAAGGCCAAAGCCCTTAAGCAGTTTGTAGAGCCATTGATTACCAAAGCCAAGATAGAGAACAACCAAACTACGGAGAAGGGAACCCATAACCGTCGTGTTGTTTTTAGTAATCTTAGAAGTAAGGAAGCGGTAACTGAATTGTTTGGAACCGTAGCTGAAAAGGTAGGGGACAGACCAGGAGGATATACCAGAATCATAAAATTGGGAAATCGTCTTGGGGATAATGCCGATATGGCCTTGATCGAGCTTGTAGACTTTAACGAAGTTTACAATGCAGATAAACCTAAGAAGAAAACTACCAGAAGAAGTAGAAGGGGTAAAAGCAAACCAGTGGAGACTCCACCAGTAGCTGAAACAACAACTGATGATTCTGAAGAATAAGATGTTAATTACTAGTTTATAATAGAAGAAAGGATACGCTAAAACGTATCCTTTTTTTATGTTTTTTTGTGAAATTTTAATCGTGCCATGAAATACCAGACAAGAAAAAAAGCGCTTTTAGTATTAGAGGACGGAACTATTTTTTACGGAAAGTCCGTGGGGGATAGGGAAGGAACTGCCTTTGGGGAAGTATGTTTCAATACGGGGATGACCGGATATCAAGAGATTTTTACCGACCCCTCGTATTACGGACAGTTAATGGTGGCTACCAATGCCCATATTGGTAATTACGGCACCAATATGGAAGAAGTAGAGTCAGATTCCATTAAAATATCCGGACTGATTGTAAAGAATTTTAGTTATAACCACTCCAGACCCAGTGCAGATTCCAGTTTGTTGGAGTTTTTGGAGAAGAATGAACTATTCGCCATATCCGATGTGGATACCCGTGCCCTGGTAAGTTATATTAGGGACAATGGTGCCATGAACGCCGTTATTTCCTCTAGGGTAGACGAGGTGGATGCCTTAAAAAAGGAGTTGGCCAAGGTTCCAAGTATGAAAGGCTTGGAGCTGGCTTCCAAAGTATCTGCAAAAGAGCCCTACTTTTACGGAGAAGAAGACGCTACCTATAAAATTGCGGCCTTGGATATAGGCATTAAAAAGAACATTTTAAGAAACTTGGCCAAGCGAGATGCGTATGTAAAAGTATTTCCCTACAACGCCACTAAAAAGGAAATGGCAGATTGGAATCCGGATGCCTATTTTATTTCCAATGGGCCTGGAGATCCAGAACCGTTAAAAGAAGCGATTGCCACTACCCAAGAAATCCTGAAGGAGAGCAAGCCTCTTTTTGGCATATGTTTAGGGCATCAGGTATTGGCATTGGCCAATGGCATTTCTACCTATAAGATGCATCATGGACACCGCGGGATCAACCACCCTATTCTTAATTTGATGACCGGTAAGGGTGAGATCACCTCGCAAAACCATGGTTTTGCGGTCAATAGGGAAGAGACGGAAGCACACCCGGATTTGGAGGTGACCCATACCCATTTGAATGATGGTACGGTAGCCGGTATTAAGATGAAATACAAAAACGTATTCTCCGTGCAGTACCATCCAGAAGCAAGTCCCGGACCCCACGATGCGGATTATCTTTTTGACCAATTTTTTGAGGCCATAAAGGCAAGTGTCAACTAAAACGTTGTAGTTTGTCTTTTAGTTAATTTTAAAGGTTTTATGACCTAAATCATTGACCTAAAAGACCCTGCTTTTGTATCTTAGGCGAATTATTTTTCAACTATAAAAAAAAGAGAATGAGTATTATTATAACGATACACGCAAGACAGATTTTAGATTCCAGGGGTAACCCTACAGTAGAGGTAGACGTTATTACGGAAAACGGTGTTTTGGGCCGTGCTGCCGTACCATCAGGAGCGTCAACAGGAGAGCATGAAGCGGTAGAATTGCGTGACGGCGGAAACTCTTTTATGGGAAAAGGCGTTGGTAAGGCCGTGAATAATGTAAATACTATTATTGCTGAAGAGTTGGTAGGAACTTCCGTTTTTGAACAAAACTATATTGACCAGGCCATGATAGATTTGGATGGTACGCCAAACAAATCAAAATTGGGGGCAAATGCTATTTTAGGGGTTTCTCTGGCAGTGGCCAAGGCAGCTGCGGAAGAATTGGGTATGCCCTTGTATAGATATGTTGGTGGCGTTAGTGCCAACACCCTACCCGTACCTATGATGAATATCATTAATGGCGGTTCGCATTCTGATGCACCTATTGCGTTCCAAGAATTTATGGTAATGCCGGTCAAGGCAAAAGATTTTAGTCATGCCATGCAAATGGGCACGGAAATTTTCCACAACCTTAAAAAAGTATTGCATGATAGAAACCTAAGCACTGCCGTTGGTGATGAAGGCGGTTTTGCACCAACTTTGGAAGGTGGAACAGAGGATGCTTTGGATACCATAGCCAAAGCCGTGGACAAAGCGGGCTACAAATTAGGGGATGATGTAATGATCGCCTTGGATTGTGCCGCCGCTGAATTTTACGTGGACGGGAAATACGATTATACCAAATTTGAAGGCGATTCTGGTAAAGTAAGGACTTCTGAAGAGCAAGCCCAATATCTGGCGGACCTAAGTGAAAAATATCCGATCATTTCCATTGAGGACGGTATGGATGAAAACGACTGGGATGGATGGAAATTATTGACCGATAAAATTGGGGAGAACGTACAGTTGGTAGGCGATGACCTTTTTGTAACCAATGTGGAGCGTTTGTCAAGGGGAATCGACAACGGAATTGCAAACTCCATTTTGATCAAGGTAAATCAAATTGGAACTTTAACGGAAACGATAGCTGCGGTCAATATGGCCAAAAATGCAGGGTATACCTCGGTAATGTCACACCGTTCCGGTGAGACGGAAGATAACACCATTGCCGATCTTGCCGTTGCCCTAAATACGGGACAGATTAAAACGGGATCTGCTTCTCGCAGTGATCGTATGGCAAAATACAACCAATTGCTTCGTATTGAAGAGGAGTTGGGGGATGTGGCGTATTATCCACAGGAGAATGCGTTTAAGCTAAAGTAAGCATAACCTTTATTTAGTGGTACAAAGACCTTTCTTGATCAAGAAAGGTTTTTTTTTGCGCGACAGATAACGTATATTAAAAACTTAAAAAAATACGGAATCCCCTATGAGTAATTTTCTCTTTGCCGCTGCCGAAAATGATGCCATTGCCAACTGTAAAGCAGGAGGAATGGGAGATGTTGTTAGGGACGTGCCAAGGCAGATTGCAGAACGTGGGGATACCGTCCATGTTGTAGTGCCATCGTACGGTAGGTTGCACCAAAGAGGCACCTTGATCCGCGAACTGAATTTTGAACTACGGGGAATTCCGTATACCGCAGAGCTTTTTGAGGTGAGCCCTAAAAAACCTTTTAAAAATATTCATCATTACGTCATACATCACCCAGAGATAGAGGCTGGGGGCATTGCCCATATCTATCATGATGACCCGGAGGAACCGTTTTTTACCGATGCTATAAAGTATTTCATTTTCTGTACTGCCGCAGCCGAAGCTATAAAAATAGGAGCTTTTAAGAAATTAGATATTGTCCATTTACAC
The DNA here is from genome assembly GCA_937959125.1 of uncultured Croceitalea sp. Classification (GTDB taxonomy): domain Bacteria; phylum Bacteroidota; class Bacteroidia; order Flavobacteriales; family Flavobacteriaceae; genus Croceitalea. Next base: position 8,997 of record CALGQU010000078.1, on the reverse strand, counting down.
GATTGGCACTCCAGTCTGTTATTATTCTTAAGGGAATACCATTTGGGGTATGAGGTGCTAAAGGATATCAGGTTTGTCTATAGCATCCATAACCTGGCTATCCAAGGGATAAGGCCGTTCCAAGATAATTATTCCTCCGTAAAAAATTGGTTCCCCAATACCCGATATGATGAAGAACGCCTAATGGATTATAGGTATCAAGATTGTATTAACCTTATGGCTGTAGGTATTCGGTTTGCAGATGCGGTGCATACCGTTTCACCGTCCTATAAAAAGGATGTTATGAAACCCAGTTCATCCCCGGAATTTATTGGAGGGGAAGGCTTGGAGCTGGATTTACGGCAGGCCAATAAAGAAGGAAGATTGTTTGGGATCTTAAACGGTTGTAATTATAAGAACATTAATTCCGAAGCTAAAGGCCATATCTACCGGAATACCGTAAAAGCCATCTTTAGGTGGTTACAAGAAGAGTCCAAAAAATATAAGGCAGACTTCCTTGCCCATACCGGGGAAAAAATAATGAAGTACGTGGGCAATAGGCCCAAATTTATTGTCTCTAGCGTGGCACGTTTGACGGAGCAGAAATTTTACTTCTTTAAGCGTTCCCCAGAAGCATTTGAAGAAATTTTGGGGAAGCTTAGAAAAGTGGACGGTATTTTTATACTCTTGGGTACAGGTGCGCCCGAGTATGAAGAACTGTTTAGGGACATGAGTTACAAGCACGATAATTTTATTTTTACCAACGGGCAATCGGAAAGCCTGATAGACTCTATGTATTTGGAGTCAGACCTTTATTTTATGCCCAGTTTGTTTGAGCCTTGTGGTATAAGCCAAATGCTGTCCATGCGTAACGGTAATCCCTGCTTGGTACATCATACAGGCGGATTGATAGATACCGTAAAACATATGAAAACCGGATTTGGTTTTGATGGGGATACTTACGAAGAAAAAATTGAAAGTATGTTGATCGCCTTTGACCTTGCCTTGGATCTGTTTTTAAATGATAAACCCGCTTGGAAAAAAATACAAACAGCGGCTAAGAAAGCCCGTTTTACCTGGAAAAAATCCGTAGACGAATATTACAGTGTACTTTACGCCGTGTAAGCTTGCACAATTGGTACGACAATTGTTAAGAATAATCCAAATTGAAAGGCCAATATTGTTAAAACCTTTCCTTTTTCGTAATTTTAACCTCCTGTAATTAATACATTAAATCTTATAAATGTCGGATAAAGCAACACTTGAGTTTGAAGGAAAAAAATATGAATTCCCGGTAATAAAGGGAACGGAAGATGAGTTGGCAATCGATATTAAAACGTTAAGGGGTATTAGTGGTATCGTAACCATTGACCCAGGATATAAAAACACGGGTTCTTGCGAAAGTGCCATTACATTTTTAGATGGTGAAAAAGGTATTTTGCGCTATCGCGGATATTCCATTGAGGAATTGGCAGAAAAAGCAGATTTTTTAGAAGTGGCTTATTTGCTGATTTTTGGGGAATTGCCCAATAAAGAGCAGTTGGAGGCTTTCCATTTAGATATTAAAAACGAATCCCATGTAGATGAAGAGATGAAAAAGATTTTGGACGGTTTTCCAAAATCCGCACATCCCATGGGCGTACTTTCTTCATTGACCAGTGCATTGGTTGCCTTTAACCCAGGATCGGTAGATGTCGCTTCCAACGATGCTATGTATCACTCCATCGTTCGTATTCTTGCTAAATTCCCGGTATTGGTCGCTTGGGCCATGAGAAAGAAAATGGGACTGCCATTGGATTATGGGGATGACTCCTTGGGGTATGTGGAGAACATCCATAAAATGATGTTCAAAAAACCCAATCAAGAATACAAGAGAAATAAAGTGATTATAGATGCTCTGGACAAATTACTGATTTTACATGCGGACCACGAGCAAAATTGCTCTACTTCGACGGTTAGAATCGTAGGGTCATCGCACGCTGGTTTGTTCGCATCACTTTCAGCCGGAATATCAGCCTTATGGGGCCCACTGCATGGTGGTGCCAACCAAGCGGTTTTGGAAATGCTTGAAGCCATAGAAGCGGATGGCGGCGATACCAAAAAATACATGGCCAAGGCCAAAGACAAAGATGACCCATTTCGTTTAATGGGCTTTGGGCATAGGGTCTATAAAAACTTTGACCCAAGAGCTAAGATTATTAAAGTGGCGGCGGATGAAGTCTTGAGCGATTTAGGGATAGACGACCCTATTTTGAATATTGCCAAAGGTTTGGAGAAAGAAGCACTGGAAGACGACTATTTTGTGAAACGAAAACTCTACCCTAACGTAGATTTTTATTCTGGTATTATTTATCGTGCTTTAGGGATTCCAACGGATATGTTTACCGTAATGTTTGCTTTGGGTAGATTACCGGGTTGGATTGCGCAATGGAGGGAAATGCGTTTGCGCAAGGAACCTATTGGTCGTCCACGTCAAATATATATTGGAGCAAATCTGCGCCCTTTTGTCGAAGTTGACAAAAGGTAGATTGCTACCATAAAAAAACAATAAAGCTCTTTTACTGGTTAAAAGGGCTTTTTTTGGTTTTAAGCCATAATGATTAATTGAGAAGAAATGCTTGATTTAAACATCAATGATGAAACGGCCCAGCTAAAGGCTGTCGTGTTGGGAACAGCGGAGAGCTGCGGACCAACGCCAAAGCCAGAGGAAGCTTATGATCCCAAATCCTTGGAACATATTCTTGCCGGTACTTATCCCAAAGAAACGGATATGATAAAGGAAATAAATGCTTTTGCAGCTGTATTCCAAAAATATGGGATCAAGGTGTATAGGCCATCCGTAATTGAAAATTGCAACCAGATTTTTTCTAGGGACATTGCCTTTGTAGTCGGGGATACCTTTGTCCATGCTAATATTCTACCCGATCGGGAAAAGGAATTTCAGGCCATTGGACATGTAATGGAACAGATTTATCCAGAAAAAGTGATTTATCCGCCAGAAGAAGTACATGTGGAAGGTGGGGATGTCATGCCTTGGCACGACTATATCTTCGTAGGCACCTATACCGGGGACGATTACGCCGATTATATTACTGCACGAACCAATAAAGCGGCAGTAGCGTTTCTTAAGGAGCACTTCCCTAACAAAAAAGTAAAGTCTTTTGAGTTGCGAAAATCCAATACCAACGCCAAGGAAAATGCATTGCATTTGGACTGTTGTTTTCAGCCCATTGGTACGGATAAGGCCATACTCCATAAGAATGGATTTCTGGTAGAAGAAGAATATGAATGGCTGGTCAACTACTTTGGAAGGGAAAACATCTTTGAGATAACGGCAGATGAGATGTACCAAATGTTCAGCAATGTATTCTCCATATCACCAAAAGTGGTGGTTTCCGAGAAAAGTTTTACCAGACTGAACAACTGGTTAAGGGAAAAAGGGTTTACGGTGGAAGAGATTCCCTATGCAGAAATTGCCAAGCAAGAAGGATTGCTTAGATGTAGTACCCTGCCACTTATTAGGAACAACGAACCATTATTAGCATAACAATTTTTTACCTTTAATTCAATACCTCTCATCTAATGCAAATAACCAATACCATTTTGATGATCAGACCGGTTGCCTTCAGAATGAACGAGCAAACTGCGGTAAACAACTATTTTCAGGAAGAAATGGCTGGAACCGCCCAAGACATCAATAAAAAAGCCCAAGAAGAATTTGACGATTTTGTTACAGTGCTACGGCAACATGGGGTCAATGTCATTGTTATGGATGACCGTCCAGAAACGGAAACCCCAGATTCCATATTTCCCAACAATTGGATTTCCTTTCATAGTAGTGGCGTCATTGCCGTCTACCCCATGTTTGCAGAGAATAGAAGAAGGGAACGCCGGGAAGATGTCTTTGATGTTTTGGAAGCGAATGGATTTAAGATCAGCCATATTTTAGATTATACCGATGCTGAAGAAGAAGGACTCTTTTTAGAAGGTACGGGCAGTATATTAAAGGACCGTGTGAACCAAAAAGCGTATTGCGCATTGTCAGAAAGGGCAGATGAGGAGCTTTTTATCACCTTCTGTGAAGATTTTGATTGTTTTCCAGTGGTATTCCATGCCAACCAAACGGTAAAGGGGAAACGGCTCCCTATTTATCATACCAATGTTATGATGGCCATGGCAGAAACCTTTGCTGTTGTTTGTATGGCCTCCATTGATGATACCAAACAGCGTAAAAGTGTCATGCGACATTTAAAAGAAGACGGTAAAGAAGTGATTGCCATTACGGAGGAACAAATGCATCATTTTGCAGGCAATATGTTGCAGGTCATTGGTGCGGATGAAGAGCGTTTTATGGTGATGAGCTCTGCCGCCTACCATAGCTTACGGCCAGATCAATTAAAACAAATAGAAAACCATTGTCGTATACTCCATAGTCCTTTGACCACCATAGAAACCTGTGGAGGCGGTAGTGCCCGTTGTATGATGGCCGAAGTGTTCTTGCCAAAAGCTTAGTCCAATTGGGCTATCTCAAAGGCTTGTAACGCTTTATTGGGTTCTATAATGGTATAGCCCTGCCAGTAGGTAGGATCATATTTGTCCAGATGGGTTAGATCACCCACTAGGTCTTCCGGGAATAGGTCAAAAGCACTCTGACTACCGGCTTTGTTTTCTAAGGCCACCCATTCAAAGCTGTGCGATTTCTTTTCAGTGTAATACAGCTCAAGTACAATCTCGTTTTGTTGCCGTCGTCCTTTGGTATTTTTGTTTTTCTCTACAATTTTCAAGGGCCGTTCCGCATTTAAATATTGGTGGTGTTCCAATTTTGAAAAGGACAGCTCGTATTTTCCGTTTTTCATTTTACTGTATACCGTAATACCTTGATATATTGGCTCGTTGTAGTCTATACCTAAAAGTTTTATTCGTTTTAAGGGTTTTTTATTGCCGAACTCTACCCTGGTAAGGGCAAAATCATAAGTATTGATAAACAAACGTCCACTAAGGGCAGCTGTTTTTTTAGGCAAAAAATCAATCACGTATTGCCTGTTTTCACCATCTTGATCTATAATTTCTGAAAGGGTGAAAACGTATCGCTTGGACTTGGAGATAACATCAAAACGGGATTTCTTTCCAAAAACCTGAAATTCTATGAGTTGCAAACGCTCCCTTCGCCTGCTTAAGAAATTGGTCTGTACCAGATCTTTTAAACTAGAAGGGTTCGGATTTTTTTTGGAGGTATTGGCTACCGGGTCAAAACGAAATTTGGTGGAGATCACCCCCGTTTTAATTTTATAGTACGAGTCTTCCTTGGTATTGGCTTTTATAATCGTTTCCAATTTCTCCGCTAGGGCGTCAAAAGTAGCTTGGTTGGCCTTATCATAAAGCTCAGCGGCACGCAGTATGGTGAGCTTTATACTGTCCTTGTTTTTATAGAGTTGCCCCAAGGTTTCTGCATGGTAGGTAGATTCTTTTGGTAGTGCCTTGGTAATACTGTCCAAAAGATACTGGTGGATGCGGTCTACGGAGGAGGATACTACCTTGAGTTCTGCCCTATCAATTTCATCATGGGTGGACTGCCGTAAGAAAAACTTCTTTTTTACGGGCAGTTGCTGGTAGTTTTCCGGGGCCATCTGCTTTACCCGGGCAATAATTTCTTCCGCATCCAATCCTTCGCCAAATAACTCCACCCCTAACAATGTGGTAGATTTTGGTGCTAATAGGATACTATCACTTTTGAACATGGTAAATGAAAAACCGGTTTTCCCATACCCCATACTAGAGATATAGGCAGAGTCTAACTTTTTGGAATAACGGTCCAGTTCAAAACTAAAAAAGCCTTCTTCATTGGTGATGGTCCCCAGTTCCTTGCCATACTGTACGGTGGCATAAGGAATTGGAGCTTTTGTTACGGCATCCAGTAATTGGGAAGCATATCGCTGTCCAAATACAGACTGCCCTATGCATAGGAAAAAACAAAAGAATGCAATGTATTTCATTGGTAACGTTTGGTACTACGTTACCTTATAACTCATTTTTTCTTCAATTCTTGTAAGAAAAAGATTATTTATTTGGATTCTTCTTCGCTAACGGTGAACTCGCGGATGGCTTGGTTAGGTTCCATGATGTTATACCCTTGCCAAAATTCTGGATTGTATTGTGCCATATAGGTAGATTTTTTAGTTGTATCCTCTTCAACCGCATCAAACTGGTTCTGGTCGATAAGTTCGCTGTCGAAGATGACCAGTTCCCATTTATTGGTGTTGGTCATCCTAAAATCAATATTTAGGCGTAGTTCGTTTTGCTTACGTCGTCCTTTTACATGTTTGTTTTTTTCAATGACATCCAAGGGCCTATCAAACCTAAACCACCTGCCAAAATTAAAATCCGCAAACTTTAAGTCATATTTTCCATTGGATAACTTGGTAAAATGCATGGAACCTTTATACAAGGTTTCCCTATAAAAAATACCCAAAAGCCTAAAGTTTTTCAGGTTTTTCAGATTTTCAAAATCGATTCGCATCACCCCAAAATCGGTGATATTGATAAAGATCCTTCCTTTAAAGGCCGCACTTCTTTTTGGTTCAAAATCAATGACATAGACACCTTCATCTTCAATATCGGCATATCCCGCCAGTTTAAAATCATATTTACGCCTTTTGGAGACGACGTTCAATTTGCTGTCTTCCTCATAAAACACTTCTTGCAACAGCTCATCAAAAATGAACTTCTGACTATCCACAAGGCCAGAGATGCTATCCCGTTGCAGTTCTTTTTCCACGGCTTGGGCTTCTTCCACCTCTATATCGGAAAGAATGGAATCGACTTGGATCTTTTGACTAAAAAGCCCCGATTTGATCTTAAGGTAAGAATCCGGTTTTACGTTCTGTTTGAACATGGTTTCCATACGTTTGCCCAAATCTTCAAAAGAGCCGATATTCTTTTTATCATAAAGTTCCGCCGCCTTTAATATATTGACTTTATTGGCATTCTTTGTCTGGTAGAAATCCCCTAAGGTCTCCGTATAATGGCTGGAATACTTGGGAATGGCCCCGGCGATACTATCAATGAGTTCTTTGTCCAACTCTTCAATGGAGGATTTTTCAAAACCCATATCCAGCTTTTGTACTCTGCCAAAAACGGATTGCCGTAAAAAATAGCGTTGTTTCACCGGGGCCCTGTTCGTATTTTGGGGCAAGCGATCTACCATGTTTTGCACGATCTCATCCACCTCCAATTCCTTGTCAAACAGATAAACCCCATTTAGGGCAATGGCTTTGGGGTACATTACTAAAATACTGTCTTGCGCTACCTGTTCAAAAACATAACCTTTTCGTTCATAGCCCATACTGGAAACGTATAGTGAATCCAAAGTTTGGGTATTGGCATCTACGGAAAAACTAAAAAGCCCTTCCTCATTGGTAATTACGCCACTGTTCTCCGCATATTGAATGGTAGCATACGGAATGGGTTTTTCGGTCTTTGCATCGATGACTTTGGCGGTAAAAGACTGCCCGTAGCCCAGGGCTACCGCTAAAAAAATAAGGCTAGTGATAAAAAATCGCATAGGGTTGTATTTGTAGCTTTCTATAAATAAGACATCATACTAGTCGAAAGGGTTGCCTAGTTATGACGATTAAGTACGCCAATTGTTTCTTAAGATCGCTTCTTTGCGATATTTCTGATCATTCCGCCAAAAATAAAATAGTGGAACGGAAGAACGCTATACCAGTACAGTCGACCCCTAAGGCCACGAGGCCTAAAAGTGGCCGTTTGGTGCAAGACGTCATTGGCATCAATCTTAAATTCTAACCACGCTTCACCCGGTAATCGCATTTCTGCGAACAACAGCAAGCGTTTTTTCTTTTTATCGGCCAGAAGCACCCGCCAAAAATCAAGGGCGTCCCCGGGAAAAATCTTATCTGGATGTGTTCTTCCGCGCCTAAGTCCCACCCCACCGATCAACTTATCCATAAAACCCCGCATTTTCCACAGCCAACTTCCATAATACCAGCCGGTGTGCCCTCCTATTTTCCAAATATTCTCCAAAACGGCTTCGGAGTCGTTGACCTTAAGGGTCTTTTCATCTTTAAGCACCCCATACTTGGGTACTTGTATATATTTCTCTAAATTTTTATTGAACCGCCCGCTCACCATGCTGTCCTTCCAACTGCTGACCACTAGATTCTGTGCTATTTTTTTAAAGGCCATATCAATGGCTTCCAGATAAGTATGTGTCTTTATATTGAGCAGTTGCTGTAATCTGTTATCCTTGGCAATGACCTCTATCTTCATACTGTCTACAAGGTTTAAAGCCAGTTTGTAACTGGTAGAGGTTACAAAATAAAGCCAATATGAGGATAGCTTGGGCGTCATTATGGGAACGGTTATGATCCAATTTTTAAACCCACGTGCCGTTGCGTATTGATGTAACATCTCTTTATAGGTCAACACATCCGGTCCCGCGATATCAAAGGAATCGTTATAGGTGTCCTTACGGCCCAAAACTTGGGTGAGAAAGTTGATGACATCCCTAATGGCTATAGGTTGCGTTTTGGTGAGTACCCATTTTGGGGTGATCATAAAGGGGAGTTTTTCACATAGATCCCTGATAATCTCAAAAGAAGAACTCCCAGAACCTACAATAATCCCGGCCCTAAGGACGGTAAGACTAAAGTTGCCCTCATAAAGAATGCGTTCCACGTTCTTTCTTGACCATAAGTGTTTGGAAAGATTCTCGTCATTGACAATACCACTTAAATAAATGACCTGTTTGATGTTGGTTTCGGAAACATAAGTATTGAAGTTTTCAGCGGTTTTGGCTTCCATTTCATCAAAATCCTTGGTAGAGGAACTCATGGAATGGATCAAGAAATAGGCAGCTTCCAAGTCCTTGGGAAGTTTATCTAAAACGGGTTCCTTTAAAAAATCGATTTCTATGACCTCAATTTTTGAACGTGTTTCTTGATCAACGGACAATCTAGAGGCATCCCGTACCGCACAAATCACTTCATGGCCTGCAGC